>NZ_ASPX01000085.1:0-153056 GCF_000517965.1 Paenibacillus sp. FSL R7-277 | reverse complement strand
TATCTAGAAATGATATTATCCAATCCAAGTACTGGATTTCTGAGTTGGAAGTTCATCGAAAAGACGTTGGCTTCAAGGATGCACTTAATAATTCTGATCTGCCAGAAAAATGGCTCCAGTTAGATAAGGCGCTTGTGAATATCGCCATTGAGGAATCGCAGGATATCCAGAGAGGCAAATATTCTGTGTTTTTTCCTACGCAAGATTTAACCGGGATGCCTTTCTGGGTTAACGGGATTTTCTATAGCGATATCAGTCGTAAAAATATCGATTTCACTATGCCATGGAATAGATATCTGCTACAGAGGGCGGCAGAATTGCTCGTATTTACGGTAGATCAGTTATCTGAAAGTGAAGAGGTTCCTCTATCATGTCTACTAGATCTGATCTCATTTCCACCAGATGATTTGCTCTTTCAACACGTAAAGAAAGTGCTCGAGGACAAGGGGCGATCTATCATGGATTGGGTCATATTCCCTGACTTAAATGGTACACGAAACCAATATATGTTATCACAGATTTTGTTTGTTGATGAAACAGAACGTATTCGTGTAGTGGTACCGGATAGAATTGCCGCATTGGGTCACTCTATCCTTCGTTCCCCTGACCAGTCGCGTCTGCAAAGTATAGAACGGCTAGTAAAGAGATTGCGAATTTCTATTAAGCCGTCAGCCGAAAATTGGGCACACTGGGTAGAGGAACTGGCTACAAAGTTACTAGCAGCAGAATCAGATATCGAGGTATGGAAAGATTTTTATGCTGACCTCACATACATTCAGAATGAATACGTTGCAGAAACCAATAAGAAGCAATGGTTATCGGGCAGAAAGGTATTTCTATCTAACGATTCACAGCTGGTTGCGTATCATGCTGCTAATTCTTTATTTGTTCCTCCTCGGAATGCTGGTCAGAATCCGTTGCCGGAGTATATTAGGGATCGAGTAGCTTTTATCCTTAGTAATTTGTATCCGGCAGATGAACAGGAAAAGCATATTTTACGTGACGTAACGACCCGGTTTGAATTGTCGGTGTTATTAGAACGAGTGGTTCTGCCAGCTTACCAAGTAAAAGAATTGACCAGCGATGATGAACTTTACGATATGCTCGCTTGGTTGATTCCATTAATCCGAAATGGCAATGAGACACGTGATATTGGTCGTTTCGGAGATATACTCCTCCCTTGTCAAGGAGGATGGTTTAAAGCGAAAGAGACATTGGCATCGGTAGAATGGAGATCGCATTTTGACCACGCAGAAGCTATGGAGATTTTATGTGAACATTCGCGGGAAAAGGGAAACAAAAATGGTTCAAGCCGAAAGTTATTGAGGAAGTTTTCTCAGCTTCCGGATAGAATTCAACAGCTCGGATATGATCAAGTTGCTTCCTTTTTCCGCTTAGCAGGCGCAAAAGATACATTTCGTTTGACACCCTATCGTACCAAGGTTTTTGGTCATGGGAATAATCTTATAGTTTATGACCTAAAAGAGATACCATCGGACTACCGAAGCTATGTGAATCAATGGGCGAGGGAATGTGAAAATCCATACTCTGGTAATAATTATTCGTACGATGTGACATTTTCACTGATTACGGAAAGTGACCTTCTACATGATATACCTGTAAATATGGTGCAACATTTATCTGATATTATGATTGCTTCTTTTAAAAGTTGGAATCAGCAGAATCTGTCATGGAGTCTGGGGAGAATTTCTAAACTACGCCCTTCGTTTAACAATGCTATCCGTTCGCCATTGATGATTGTTATCAGAGAGCTTAAGTGGGTCCCTACCATGTATCGAAATAACTTGGAATTTCGCCGACCGAGTGAGACCATTTATCTTCCTGATGCGGTAAATCGCCATGCTCCGTTTGCCATTGTAGAAAAGAAATTTCTCCAGAAATTGTTGCCATACGCAATTGATCTGACACATTCCTCTGAATTGCTGAATGCAATGGTTCCAAGCGCTAGGAGTGGTGCGGCGCTGCTTAACTATTTGGCAAAGCATTATTCAGCAGAATATGATCGTTATTTTAAACCCTTCTATAGTCAAGTATGGGAGTTATATCTGGAGCATGACGATTTTATTGACCATAAAGTACAAAATATTGTAGTTGCAAGGGATGCCAAACAGGTAAAATCATCGGCGCAAGAGAAAATCTATTTGTTTACCAGTGACGAGAAGAGTATGAGGGATCAACTTCTTAGTTCATCTGCAGTACGTGTCCTACATGCCGACCTCAACAAGAGCGAGATCGTTAAACTATGTGGTATCTATGGCTGGTTGTCTGGGAAAAATGTGAATCGTACCATAACTCCACATCTTACTTCACCACCTAGTGAGAGCGAGATGTTTGAATCGGGAAGTAGAGTTGGTATGACTTTGTTCCTCCTTAGCATTGCCTGCTACGCCCGAGGAAACCAAATGAAGCCCGGAAGTGCTACTTTCAAGCAGGCGAAGCAGATTTTGGAGCGTACAACTATACAATATGTGATGCGGATACAAGTCGTATATTCGGATCAAACTGGTAATCAACTGGACTCCCAGCAAGTCGATTGGGCGATTGATCATGAAAAGAACATTTGGTATATAACGGAGCAAGCAAGCTTAACCAATAAGTTTGCCGAAGGGATTGCAGAGTTGTTGGACAACTCCAATCTAATCTATCAAATCAAAGCAGCCCTTCCGAACGGGCTAGGTAACAGTAAAGAAGAACGTGAAGCCATCCTGATTCGCACCATGGGAATTGATTGGGAGCGAATTAGAGCAGTTGAGTTGCATATGAATGATGAAATCAGTTTAATGAGAGATAACTTATTTCCTTGTTTACTTGCGTTCGGAAAGGGTGCGTTGGATTTAACGGAATACGATACACTCGAAAAAATAAAACAATTTTTGTATGACTTGTTTGATAGTGATCGGCAGGTAGCGATATCATTTCTGGAAGCTGCCAAATTGGTATCGGCGAGGGACCGAGGCCGGTATTTGTACGATCATCATGCGATTCCATTACACACATGGAATACTGCCCTCATGCACCCGGAAGTACAGGGAACGCCGGTTGTAAATTTAGCCTTAAAGGCGAAGTTCCATGAGCGTAAGGCTCATGTGAAAAATCGGTTGTTATCACTTATACGAAAACGTGCTTATGAAAAGGACGATTGTGCATGGTATGCAAGCACCTTGGATAGCTTTGCATCATGGAATATTCCAGAATCCTGGTGTCTTGAGAACTGGGAGCTTCATGAAGACAGATTCGAAGCTGCTGCACTGGACTGGTTAAATGAACAAGGGATTTGTGTTGTCGAATTACCAACAGACAATACGGAGGCTCCTGATGACATCGCTAGATTGAATCATAAGCGATGGAACACTATTGCCCTATCAGCCATTCATATTGGAAGACTGTTGGAGAAGCGGAATGAAATGAATTTCAATATCAATTCATCTGAACAACTGTTGTTTGTCGTATTTCCACAAGCTGATTTGCGGTTTCAATGGAAATTATACAGCGAAACCGAGCTCCTCCAGCGATTATTTGTTGTTTTCCCTAATCAAGATAAATCAGTTACGTCGCTGGAAGAATGGATCACTCTTTATGGGGTTACTAAGGATGAATTAGACTCTGAACAAGAACGCTATAAAGAGCAAAAAATGCGTGATCGTGAGGAGAAAGCCAGAGCAAATCGAATGATGGAGATAAGTGGAAAGACAGTCGAAGTAACAGAAGAGACCATGTATGAATTATGGAGCATGCTGTTACCACTGAAGGTTAATATTTCCTTTGAAGGAAGTCCAATTGCTCCCCTTGTACTGGACGAACAAGCGTCTTTCTTAGACAAACCCGGTCAAAGTGGTGGAGCAATAACTGGTGGCAGCAATGGCGGTGGTTCAGGAGGTCGAAGGGGCGGTATCGTTGATGATCGAATATCGCCGGAGCTTGACAAATTAATTGGATTGGCAGGCGAATTGTGGATGTACCAATGGGTAGTACAAAATCTACCGGAGAGTGGTCCGCATTCCTGGTTATCCGGCAACAAGAGATATCACTTCAAATCCGATCATGGCCTGAACGATCATGCCGGTTATGATTTTTTACTCTATATCAACGGAAAGGAGATACAAGTAGAAGTTAAAGCCACAAGAGGCACGCGTGAAACTTTTAAGCTCGGTGCAAGCCAAACCTATGCGGCAAGGGAAGTCCTTAGAAGACAGAGGGAGGGGGAGTCGGTACAATATGTTATCGCTTTTATCACGGAGGCGGTTAGTAATCCAAAAATTGAATTTTTACCTAATCCGTACAGTTCGGAAGGTGCTTCATTCTATACCTTTCCGAAGGGCGAAGAGGTGCAACTGATGTTTTCATTGAAAAATAAGAGAGAAACTTTAACTCCAAAGTTAGAGTAATAACAACATGAGTTAGAAGGAACTATACCGACGCTATCCATACGGAGATACGAAGCAGCGAATAAAAGATGCTGGCGTAGCAAAATAATAGGTCGTTAATTATCTCTCCAATGATTGTAGAGTACCATACTTAGAAACCAACTTTAATGTAATAATGGGACACAAACTTTAATGTTATCATCTGTTTAATGCCCTTTTCCTAGACACCAACTATATTGTGAATTTATATAAGGGATGAAAACTCGGAAACCCTTGATTTTACTGTTTTTTTTAGACACCAACCATAATGTCACTGAACATGTATAAATTAATATCCAAGAAAACTCAATTAAGAGCAGCCTGAATATTCTTTCAGGCTGCTCTCTTT
This sequence comes from Paenibacillus sp. FSL R7-277, assembly GCF_000517965.1. Classification (NCBI taxonomy): domain Bacteria; kingdom Bacillati; phylum Bacillota; class Bacilli; order Caryophanales; family Paenibacillaceae; genus Paenibacillus; species Paenibacillus sp. FSL R7-277. The sequence continues at coordinate 148,283 of NZ_ASPX01000085.1, read as the reverse complement.
TTAAACCTTGTGATATAAATAGCCCAGTTTAAAATTTCATGGCAAAAATTCAAGGAATCGTCTCGAAGCAGCAGAAAGTGGAACACTTCTAAGTGTCGCAATCCCGACATGGCGTTTTGGAACTGGAGGCGTTAGGGGAATTTCAATTAGCTTACCGGTATTTAATTCAGTGGTAACGTATTCCCGCACGATAAATGTAAGGCCAAACCCACTTTGTGCAAATTGTATAAGGAGATCAAGGCTTCCCAATTCAAACTCAGGACGTAACGTAATCCCGTTAGATGCAGCATACTCATCGAGGAAATTTCTCGTGCTTCCTCCTGGTTCAAGCAGCAACAAAGGGTAACGATGAAGTTCCTCCAGAGGTAATGGGATTTCTGCTAAAGCTGCATACTCTTGATTACCAACAAGGCAATCCTGCTGCGTTGAACTGGTGCGGAAATCGATCTTAGAATCAAACACAGGCAAGTTCACAACTCCGAAGTCAATTTTACCTTCCTTCAAAAGTGTGATGGTCTCCGGTGTTGTTCGATTAGTGACGCGGATTCTGACTTCTGGATATAGTTTGTGGAATTGTTCAAGGTGCGGCAACAGAAAATGCTTGCATAGTGTATCGCTTGCTCCGATGTTGATTTCCCCATAAGACAACTCTTGCATCTCAGCAATTTTCTTCTCGCCACTTTCGATAAAATGCATGGCTTGCTCCACAAAATTAAACAGCACTTCACCTTCAGCGGTTAGCGTAACCCCTTTTGTCGTACGGAAAAATAGTTGCCCGCCGAGGCCCCCTTCTTGTTGTTTAAGTGTATGGCTGACCGCAGGCTGGGTGATATGGAGTTTCTCTGCAGCCTTGGTCAAACTCCCAAGCTTTGCCGTCCAATAAAAAACGCGATACCATTCCATATTGAATTCCATAGTCATTACCTCAATTTATGTCAGTCATTATCAAAATCAATTTTACTAATGCCTGTCCTTCAAATTATAATAATCGCTGTAAAGGATTACAAGCGGTGGAGGCGAGTGGATTTGACGGTTACAGCGATTGTAGGAGCCAATTGGGGAGATGAAGGAAAGGGAAAAATGACGGATGTGCTTTCCGCAAAATCATCTTATGTGGTCCGTTATCAAGGCGGAAGCAATGCGGGGCATACGATTATCAACGATTACGGAAAATTTGCGCTACACATGCTGCCTTCGGGGGTTTTCTATCCAAACGTTACGAATGTAATTGGCCCTGGAGTAGCGCTTGATGTAGAGTCTCTTATGAGAGAAAAGGAAGAACTGCTTGCCCGAGGTGTCCCAGAACCTTGTTTACGTGTATCAGATCGTGCACAAATCGTTCTTCCAATCCACCGTTTATTTGATGAACTGGAAGAAGAGCGGCTAGGTTCACGCAGTTTTGGATCGACAAAACGCGGAATCGCGCCCTTTTACGCTGATAAATACGCAAAGCTTGGAATTCAAGTGTCGGACTTGTACAATGAGGAGCGGCTCTATTCACGCTTACAACAATCGCTGGAGATTAAAAATGTGCTGCTTGTGCATATGTATGGGCGGCAACCAGTTCAACCCGAAGAGTTGATGCCGGAATTAGTAAGCCAGGGAGAGCAGCTTCGTCCATTTGTTTGCAACACCACTTCAATGCTTCACGAAGCATACGAAAACGGTGATTCAATACTGTTAGAAGGCCAACTTGGCGCACTTCGGGATCCTGACCACGGCATTTATCCTTTTTCTACCTCTTCTTCAACACTCGCAGGTTTTGCTCCAGTAGGTGCTGGTTTGCCTACATTTGCGATTAAGAGGGTACTGGGAGTAGTGAAATCGTATTCAAGCTGCGTTGGCACGGGGCCCTTTGTATCTGAATTAGATGGAGTGGCGGCAGATGAATTAAGACAGCTCGGGGGGGATGCGGGGGAGTATGGCGCAACCACTGGCCGCCCTCGCCGTGTTGGCTGGTTTGACGTTGTCGCAACTCGTTACGGTTGTATGGTTCAAGGTGCAACGGAAGTCGCATTAACGAATCTTGACGTACTTGGATATTTGGGAACCATTCCAGTCTGCACGGGTTATGAATTAGAAGATGGAACCATAACTGACCAATTTCCAGTGAGTGCTAAGTTAGATAAAGTAAAGCCGATTCTGCAGCACTTTCAAGGTTGGAAATGTGATACATCTAATGCGAGATCTTATGATGAACTGCCAGATGCCGCAAAGCATTACGTTGAGTTTATTGAATCAGCAATTAATGTAAAAATCACATACGTTTCAGTAGGGCCAAGACGTGAACAGTTAATAGTGAAGAGCATGTGAAACATGTTAAATATAGCGCCAGGAACAAAAAGAGGTGGATACTCTATGTATACATGCCGTAAAGCAAATTTTGAAGATCTATCTAAAATATGTGATTTTCCTATTAGTGAAGAAGAAGTGTTTTTTATGTCTCCCAAGTTACAGTATCCTTTAACAGTTGACCATTTTAATGAAGTCATCAAAGATAGAATGAATCAAACTACTATTGAATATAACGGAGAAATATGTGGGTTCGCGAGCGTGTATAATGTAGAAAACAATAATAAGTGTTGGCTTGGGACAGTCATCGTATCTCCATCATTTAGAAACAAAGGAGCAGCTGAGTTCTTAGTTAAGGATATTATTAGAGTAATTGAAAAAGAATTGAGTATAAAGGAGCTCCATTTAGTCTGCCACAACATCAATACAAGGGGACTTATGTTCTATTCTCGATTAGGATTTACCCCTTATGAAATTGAGAAGAGAATTACTCCTAGTGGTGAGATTATTGCGGCTATTAAGATGAAGTTAGAATTGGGTTAACTGCCAGCAACATGACCTCCTGTTCACGAAAGGACAGGAGGTTTAACTGGCCCTAAAGCTTGCAGTCATAGCTAGTGCGATGAACAGTACCCTAGGTAAAGCCAAGTTTTTTGCGAGTTTCTTGTAAGGTATGGATTCGTAATGAGTCCTGAGAGAATACTGCAAAGCGAGAAGTGTTTGAAGAAACAGGTCTTGAAGTTACCGTAGGCCGCTTAACTGGCGTATATTATGAACCCACTCACGATATGCATCATTTTGCATTCATGTGTAAGGTAGCAATAATCAACAACCACAGCCCGATGCTGCCGAGGTAACTGAATCTAAATATTACAACGTAGATGATTTGCCTAGACCGCGTAGTAACATCACTATTGCATGTATACAGGAAGCTCTGAATACTGACGGTAATGCATTATTCCACATCATTGGACCAAGACAATGGTTTGAATAGTCTGGGCGGCAGTTTAGTTGAACAAGATAAGTGGAGGTTTTATGTCGTATTTGACGTATACGGCGCAGTAGAAAGTAGTTTTTTAAACGATGGCAGCTCTGAACGAAAGATAAATTCATAGACTGCCGTTGTGTTGATGAACTAACGTTTCACTTTAGCTTAGATTGCTGTCTTAAAAGATTAACTCACAATCTTTATGCTCCCATACATCAAATAAGTTACCATCTAGATCCTCAAAAACAAAAAACTTGCCGTAAATGCCTTCATTGCTAATTGGTCTAGTCGTAACTCCCTCAGATGTTAGCCTCATGTGTAATGAGTCAATATCATCTGTAAAAAATGTTACAATCCACCTTTGCCGTCCATTTACTTCAAACACTGCTCTTGTTTCATTATCAGATTCAAATAAATCAATTATTGGACGGTTGTCCCTGAATAAGCTTAAATAATTTTCCCTATCGTTTCTGATGTTAAAACCAAAATGACTGACAAACCATTCTGCAGATTTTTTTACATCTTTAACCGGAATTACATTATATGCGATTCCCAAGACTTTTCCATTTACCATCTACTCAGCCCCTTTCTTAAATTTATCTCGATAATTATTTCAAGGTAGCTACCATACTATCCTGCCCGCTAGCATAAAAGGTTTTTTCATCGAGAGTCATAGTGCTTGTTGCACAGTACGAAGATATTGTGTAATAAAAGAAAGCGTACTTGTCAGTTCACTTGTTCCAGAAGTAAGTCCATACCCTGTCTTCATGGCGCAGTTCGAATAGAATGAGGAGCCTAGTGGAACGGTATGGACATTAAGGGAAATTGATCTTTTTTCCTTTCGTGTACAGATTAAGTCTTATGAAGTTTTAAGGACTTTCCAATGGATCTTTATCTGAAATTAAAAGGGTTTACAGCCAAAAATAATTAAGCTATCAGGAAGCGCTATGGAGGTCTAAATTTGTTTGAAGGCTTTGATTTCAGACCAGGTATTGTTAAATGGAACTCTTATAAATTAAGTCCTGATGACATGACTGATATTAGATGGTTAAGTGAAGATATGTTTATGGTCGAATATCCAAAGGGATATTTAATTGATGTCGGATGGTACGGCAGATGTTTTACTCTTAACGGTGTTTTTATTATATACATTATCAAGGACACAGAATGGGACAACCCGGTATTAAAAGAAGAATACCGGTCAGTAACAGAATTGTATGAGGGCATGAAAATAGCAATTCATAAGATTAACCAATTAATAAAGTAATATTTGACTTAACCTTAAGAGGGGCGTAATTTAATGAATCGAAGACAACGGGAAAAGTTTATTCCTTCCATCTGGATTATAGCTGCCAAACAATCAGAAGCACATGCCTATTATGTCCTCTATGCCATCGACTGGAAACGCGGAGGCCGGCTGAGTTGGGAAGGCTGGCATCAGCTGGAAGACCTGCTGCAATTTCATATCCCCATCAAACGAAAAGCCGGAGGCCGGAAAACCTCTTCCCAGCCTGCCGCCAAAATCGCAAAACATGCGCTCTTTCTACATCTGAATGAAGCACAGTTCGAGGAACTGGAACGGCTCTTTATCAGCCATTTTTGAAGAAAAGATGGAGAGTATTATTTCAAAGCAGAGTTATTTGACGGAGCTATATGAAAACGTGGAAGGAGAGGATTAATCGAATAATAATGTGAAACACATGTATCGTTTAGAATCAGCCGGTAAATCTGTTATTCGGATAGATAGCGAGATGCCTAGCCGAGAGCGCTATCTCACGAAAGAAAAGGGTAATCCAAAGGAATTGTTAAAGTCACGCATGGAACGAGAAGGCTGGGTATATAGTCAGCAGGAGGGATCAGGTTATTTTTTTAAGAAAGACGGTAGGGAAGAAATCGTCACTACACAGCAATGGAATCATTTTTATATCATATACAGTTTGAACGCAGAAGTAGCGAACCTTGAGGATTAGATAAGAAAACAACGCCCCTATTTTGTAAAGGAGCGTTGTTTTACGTTTCCACGCGCTAGATCATACCATCGTATCGTTTTAAGAATTCATTGGCCAAGCCGGGTTGAGTCATTAGACGGACCGATTGATTCTCGGTGTCCTCTGCCAGTTCGTCATCGGTTAACGACACGAAGAACGTAATGTCTGCTTTGGTTTGTCCATAGCGGGCAAAAACATCGTCGGCAGTCTCATTCACCACTTTGGCGATGATTCGAATGATATCATCCTTATACTTATAAACATCTTCTGTAACATATAATAGCCGGCTGATGTGGTTAAAGTGCGAGTCATCGCCATACTGGTATTCGGAACAGCCCCATCTGTAATAGATCATATCTTCCTCACTGTCATACAATCCTTGCTCTTTCATATCCGAGATATGCCTGGCCAGGGATTCCTCTGTATTTACCGCCAGAAATAGAGTAACCCAATCACTGTCTGTCCCAAAAGCACAAGCATACACTTTTGCATGCTGCACCTTAGCCAACGTTTGTTCCAAATCGGATAGAAAACCTGTTCTAAAATGGTCCTCGAATTCTTTTAAAAAGGGGTTCATTTAGCTCATCCTTCCATTATTATGATAAGTTGAGATACCGGATAATTTCACTTGCCACTTCGCTATTTCGCTGAGCCCAGCAGGCCCTGGACATCGGTCACCGGAGGTCTCCCGTACTGGCGTGCATATTCGCGGCTGAATTGGGAGGGGCTCTCATAGCCTACGCGGAAGGCGGCATCGGAGGCTTGGAGGGATTCGGTTAGCATGAGGCGGCGGGCTTCCTGCAAGCGGATGACCTTCTGGTATTGCAGCGGACTCATGGCAGTGACGCGCTTGAAGTGCTTGTGGAAGGCGGAGGTGCTCATATTTACGGACTCTGCAAGCTGTTCAACGACAAGGGATTGATCGTACTGCTTAGTGATCACTTGGATAGCTTGAGCAATCCGGTGCGCATGGCTGCCGATGATGGCGAATTGATGCAGGTGTGCGCCTTGGTCGCTCTGAAGAACGCGATAGAGAATTTCCCGGATAATGAGTGGTGCCAGAACAGGGATATCCTGTGGCGCATCGAGTAACTGGATAAGCCTTACAATGGCTTCGAGTAAGTGCTCAGAGGTTCGGGCCACGGTGATGCCAAGAGATGTTTCACCCGCAACAAGGGTGGAGTCCGCCATTTCTTTTACAATGTCCAGGATGGTGCCAGGATCGAAGCTTAGCTTGATGCCCAGAAACGGATGATCAGGCGAAGCTCCGGTTATTCTCCCGTTGATCGGCAGCTCAACCGAAGTGACCAGGTAAGTGGAAGGATCGTAATGATAAGTTTCGCTGGACAGGGTGGCTGCTTTGGCTCCTTGGGCAACGACACAGATCGACGGCTTATAGACAGACTCCAGCGGTTCCGCTGCATCCGTGGCGTGCATCAACTGCAAGGAAGGGATATGCGTCTGGTGGGTGCCTGCCGATGGAGCATGGCGAAGGATCAGCGCAGCCAATTGCTGTAAAAGCGGGCCGGTCCGCAATGTATCGTTCAAGTTAGTATCCTCCTTTTTACATATACGTAGGGTTTGCTGTTAATCATAGCGAGTAGAAGAGAAATAGGCAAGAAGTGAACAGGTCTGTTATAACGAAATACTCTTCGATTGCTTTACAATGAATCCATAAGGCCAACAGATCATCATCCGGCCTAAGCAAACTTAAGGAGAGTGGTCTAAGTGAGTCAGAACGGAAAAGTAGCCATCGTTACAGGTGCGTCACGGGGTATTGGAAGACAAATCGCCATTCAACTGGCCGGGTTAGGAAAAAAAGTGGCTGTCAATTATTCATCTAACCGGGGAAAAGCGGACGAGGTCGTGCAAACTATTAAGGAATCTGGCGGGGAAGCGATAGCCATTCAAGGTGACGTAAGCAAGGTGAGTGAGGTCGAAGCCCTGTTCTCGGAGACAATCGGGCAATTCGGGCGCATTGATATTTTGGTGAATAATGCCGGAGTTATGGAATGTGTGCCTATCACAGACGTAACGGAGGAGATGTTCGACCGGCAATTTGCTGTCAATGTCAAAGGCACTTATTTCGCCTGCCAGCAAGCGATGAAGCATATGGAGCGGGGCGGAACAATTATCAACTTCTCGACCTCTGTATCGGGTGCAATGCTGCCAACCTATAGTGTCTATGCTGCAACCAAAGGGGCAGTCGAGCAGTTAACCCGCCAGTTAGCGAAGGAATTCGGAGCGAAGGATATCGTTGTGAATTGCGTTGCACCCGGGCAAGTATCGACGGAGTTATTCCTGAACGGGAAATCTGAGGAACTGGTGGATTCCTTCCGTCGGATGAATGCTTTTGGACGGCTTGGCGAGCCTGAGGATATTGCGAATGTGATCGACTTGCTTGTCAGTGACAAGGCCCGCTGGATTACCGGACAGACGATTCGCGTCAACGGCGGATTCAACTGATCCAGATGATGAGTTCCTGCCTCTATCGTCTATGGTTTATAATGGATGAAAAGGAGGGGACAAATTGAATAAAGGCATGTTGCTTGTTCTAAATGGAACTTCAAGCTCCGGGAAGAGCTCCATCTCGGCTGAACTTACGAAACAGAAAGAGATTCCGTTTTATCATGTGTCGATTGATGATTTTTTCATGAATTACAATGATTTCATTAATCATAAATATCCGGATGAGCCTGTACGCGAAATCGACCATCAGGTGGTCTCGCAAATACTGGATGACTCCATAATCTCCGTGTACTATTCGACGATTAAGCTGTTATCGGAAATGGGCTTCAATGTCATCGTGGATACCGTATTCGACAACGATAAGAGATTTAATGAGTTTTGGGATCATTTTGCCGACCGGACTACGTTATTTGTTGGTGTCCTATGCTCCCGGGAAGAGCTTATCCGAAGAGAGCAGGCCAGAGGCGACCGGCAGATTGGACTAGCGGATGCGCAGTTCGACAGCGTCTATAGCTTTGATGAATATGACCTCGAAGTGAACACGGAAGAGCTGACTCCGGCAGAATGTGCTGAACAGATCCTTAACTATATTAAGTCCAATCAGGAATTCTCGGCATTTCAGAAATTGCGCAAAAGAGTCTAATTAACGGCATGAACAACAGGCTTCTATAAGTGAATGCTCCCCACATGGCAGGCAGGTGAGAGGTTAACCTGTTCACGGTATGGGGAGTTTTTGCTATGTGCTTGACTATGACGTTGCGTCATAGTGCATAATTCACTGTAAGAATAGATGACTGGAAGTGACTAAGATGAATATAACAGCATTGCGTTCAGACCACATTTATCAAAAGGTGATTCAAGCCTCGCCGGAAGACAAGCTGGAGTTATTCCGACACGAAATGTTGGCTCCCTTTATGAAACAATGGCAAATCCAACAGATTCCTTTTAGAGCTGAAGAAGCAAAAGGTTTCGACGTGATTTCGTTTAATAGTATGATGAACCGGGCACCTGATCAGATGACCCGGATTATTTTACCTGAGGTAGAATGGATCTCTTCGGATTCGTTCTGGTCCGAGTGTGAGCAAGCCGTAACCACAAGCCTCCGTCTATTTATCGAACATGGAATAAGTCTTCCTGTATCTGACTATTTATTCACTGTTCAACTGGGAGATCCAGAGAATCGTGCCTTGACTATAAACGAAGGGTATAGCGGCTTTGGGGGGATTCCCGGGTTTATCTGGATTACGCTCTTGCCCAATCAGCATACCATTGCCCGGATGAAGACAGCGCTGGCGCATGAATGCAACCATAATGTCCGCTATCAATACATTCAGTGGGACCATACTGTTGATCTGGGCGAGCTTATTGTAAGTGAAGGATTAGCGGAGAATTATGCCACCTCCCTGTTTGGTGAAGAATTGCTGGGGCCTTGGGTAACGAGAACTGATACGGAAACCCTTAACAGGCGTATTAAGCCCGTGCTCCGCGAGCAGCTTCAACTAACCGGATTTCATCATTTTGCCCCGTATCTTTACGGTGACGAGCTTGCGGAGCTTCAGAACTTTAAGCCGGTCAATATGCCTTACAGTGCTGGTTACGCATGCGGGTATCATCTAATCAAGTATTACTTGAGAAAAACAGGCAAGACAATTTGGGAGGCCACCATAATGCCTGCTGCGCAAATACTGGAAGAAGTAAAGGGATATTGGGATGAAGAAACCATTATTAGCGGTTAAAGAGATCGTTCAGATTACAGGCATTACGGCGCGGTCTCTGCATTTCTACGATAAAATCGGTTTATTTAAACCGGCACAGCTAACGGAAAAAGGATATCGCTTATATGACCGCAGCAGTTTGGAGAAACTGCAAACCATCCTGATCTTGAAGGAAATGGATTTTTCCCTGAAAGAAATTGCGGACATTGTAAAGCTGACCCGGGAAGAACAGAAGCAAGTATTGAAGAAGCACAGACAAACGTTATTAGCAAAAAAACAAAGACTGGAAAATATCATGACAGCTCTGGATGAATATGTTTCAGGGAATGATGTTAGTACTCTGCATATTTTCGACCATTCCCCGATCCTGCCCTTGAAGGAACAGTATGCGAATGAGGCGGAGATTATTTATGGAGAAACAGAGGCGTACCAAGCCTATGATGAAGTGATGGCCAAGATGTCGGCAGAGGATCAAGAGAGATACTTCTCCGGTTTTGAGGAAATATTCAAGCGAATTGTGGCTTGTTCCGGTCAGGAACCTTCCTCTGATGAAGTCCAGCAATTGATTGAAGAGTGGAAAATAATTCTAATTCAATTCATGCCGTGTGATGCGGAGTTGCTAGCTTGTATTGCCCATAATTACAAATACGATGCCCGGTTCAACAACTATTTCAATCAATTCAAAGAGGGGGCAGCAGATTTTCTGTATAGTGCAATAATGTATAACATCAGCTACTGACATAACGTTGTCAGGAAGGGTGGGTATAATGAAGACTATATTAACCTACAAACGCGAATATTAGGAGGCTATATTATGTCAGCTATTGGACCCGATTTCATCTCCCTTCAGGTCAGCGATCTTGAAGGCTCTGCTGAATTTTATCAACACTATCTTGGACTCGTCCGTTCACAGGCGGGCCCGCCTCATGCGGTGGTGTTTGAGACGAAGCCTATTGCATTTGCACTTCGTGACCTCATGCCGGGAGTCGAACTCAGTACGGGGACTCAGCCTGGACTTGGTGTTGCGCTATGGCTCTATGCCCCGGATACGCAAGACATTCACGATAAACTCGCAGCAGCAGGCGTGAAAATCACATCCGCTCCCATCGACGGTCCCTTTGGACGTACCTTTACCTTCGCCGATCCGGACGGTTACCTGATAACTCTTCATAGTAAAGGCTGATTCACACCACAAGAAGACAGTGTTTCTGTACTGATTAGCTCCCCACACGGTAGACAGGCGAGATAAGGCCTGATACTTTGTGGGGATTTTTTTGAAGGCGGTCATTATTAGAAATGAAAGGGGCTACCCCTAATGAACCTTGATATCATCATCAATTTCCCAATCGAACCGCATGAAGTACCAGTATTAAGGGAACTGGCGGGGTGGGAGGGCAGGCAGGCGGATTACCCGGCGGTATTCGAGCGCTGTAACTTTTGGGCGGGGGTACGGGATGAGAGGAGTTTGGAGCTTGTAGCGTTCGGTTATGTTGCCGGAATGGGCTTGCAGCATGGATATATGGAGGACATCCTGGTGCATCCTGAATATCAGAGGAAGGGATTGGGGCAAGCTCTGGTAAAGAGGTTGCTTCAGGAAGCGGAGCGTTTCGGACTAGAGATTGTCACCCTGACCTATGATGTCAAGCATACTTCCTTTTATGCCGGATGCGGATTCACCCCTTGCGCTGGAGGCGTCTGGAGGAGAGCGATGTAAGCCAAGCCGAGGCAGCAGTGGCAGCCGTCCAGGCCGGAATGGAAGCCCCCACCCCTTGTCTTTTCTAACACCACTGTGTTATCTTAGGATATATTTTCAGGGAGTCATACAGAAGAGGTGAAGCACCATGATTATCCGGCAGATTTTCAATAACAATGTGATTCGGGCTGAAGATCAGGTCGGACATGAATACGTTATCATTGGAAACGGATTAGGCTTTAAAAAGAAGGCGGGGCAGCGGGTCGAAGAGGAACGGATCGAGAAGACCTTCATGCTCAAACCTGAGAAGGTTCCGCGCAAATTGATTGATCTGATCGGGGAGACGTCTGTTGAATATTTCTCGCTGGCCGATGAGATTATCGCTTATGCCAAGGCGGAGATGGGCGACATTTTCAATGACAATATCTATATCACATTAATTGATCATATTCATTTTGCGATTGCCCGCTACCGGAAGTCGATGAATCTGAAGAACGCCTTGTTCTGGCAGATCAAGAAGTTCTATCCCAAGGAATTCGCTATCGGTGTGCAGGCGCTGAGTCTAATCCGCAAGCATTTTGACATCGAGATGGATCAGGATGAGGCGAGCTTCATTGCGATGCACTTCGTCAATGCCCGGCAGGATGGGCAGGAGATGCAGCGGACGGTCGAGGTGACCAAGGCGATGAGCGATATCTTCAGCATTTTGACGGAGGAATACCAGGTTAAGCTTAATGAGAATTCGTTCAATTATTCCCGGTTCCTCACCCATCTCCAGTACTTCCTCCAGCGTATGATCAGCGGGGAACAGGAGCGGTCTGCATCGGGCGACAACTTCCTGTATGACCAGATTAAGGTGAAGTTTCCTAAGGCTTTTGCGTGTACGGGCAAGATCAACCGCTACCTGGAGCAGACGTACGGGAATGCCATGTCCATTGACGAGAAGGTCTATCTGACGATTCATATTCAGCGGGTAACCTCAAGAGATATGAACCCGTTGGATTAAAAAGGGAGTCAAAAAGGGCTTGCAAACGATTACTTAATCCGCTATATTGGAGTCACAACTTAAATCTAAGGATTGTTACTGCTACAGCAGGCGATACCTAAACGAGATGTGGATCACACCGGTGTGATCTCACAACTTTCGTTTAGGTTTTTTTTATGCCCATTTTTGGCGGTAAAGCAAAGGAGAATCAGCATGGATAACAAAAAAATGTCGGAAGACATCATCCGTCTCGTAGGCGGAGAGCAGAATATTAACGACCTAGTCCATTGTGCCACCCGGCTGAGATTCAGCCTCAAGGATAACAAGAAGGCCGAGCGGGAGACGCTGGAGAAGCATCCGGGCGTCATTACCGTGGTGGAGAGCGGGGGACAATTCCAGGTTGTCGTGGGAAGCAACGTAGCGAATGTATATGCCGAAATTGTCAAAAGCACCAGCTTCCTGTCCAGCACCTCCACAGATACGCAGAATTCCGGCCAGAAGACCTCGGCGGTATCGAAGGTGTTCGAGGTTATCTCCGGGAGCTTCTCCCCGCTGATTCCTGTAATGGCCGGATCGGGGATGCTGAAGGCGCTGCTGACGGTACTTACGTTGCTGGGCTGGATGTCTGATTCAGGCGATGCCTACAAGATTCTGTCTGCGGCCGGCAATGCCGTCTTCTACTTCCTGCCGATCTTCCTGGGAATTACCCTGGGCATCAAGTTAAAAGCGAACCCATACGTAGCAGGAGCAATCGGCGCAGCGCTAATGGAACCGAACTTTACGGCGATGCTGGAGGGGGATGGCGGACATTCCTTCCTTGGAATTCCGGTGGTGATGGTCAGTTATGCCTCCAGCGTTTTCCCGATTTTCATTGCGATCAGCATCTATGCCTTACTGGATAAGTTGCTGAAGAAGATCATCCACAAGGATCTGCAAATCTTCATGGTCCCGATGCTCTCCCTGATGATTATGGTACCGCTATCGGTGATCGCCTTCGGTCCATTCGGTACAAGTGTCGGCGACTGGATTGCTTCCGGTGTGACCTGGCTGATTGGCGTAAGCGGCATCCTGTCGGGGGTTGTACTCGGCGGGGGGATGACCTTTATGGTTGTGTTCGGACTCCACTGGGGCTTCACCCCAATCACGCTGCAAAATATCGCGAACGGCGGTGACCCGATTGAAGCGATGGCTTCAGCGGCGGTGTTTGCCCAGATCGGGGTGGCCTTCGGAATCTTCCTGAGAGCCAAGAAAGACCGGAACCTGCGGAGTATCGCCGCCTCTTCCGGGATTACCGGACTGCTGGCCGGTGTCAGCGAGCCGATTGTATACGGCCTGATTCTCCGCTACAAGCGGGTGATTCCAATCGTTATTATTGCCGGGGCACTGGGCGGAGCGATTAACGGACACTTCGGTGTACTGTATACGGCTTATGTGTTCCATAATATTTTCTCGATTCCGGTGGAGCAGCCGATGTCGATCTTCATTGTCTCGATGGTGGTCTCCATGGGGACAGGGCTGCTGCTGACCTGGCTGTTCGGCTATGAGAGTAAGAACAAATTGGAGGCTTCCGCTCCAGCAACAGTAACTGAACAGATTCAGCCGGACAAGCCGGCAGCACCAGTGGTGGACTTGAAAAAGGAACTGATCTTCAGCCCGCTGACCGGCACAGCCTTCCCGCTTAGCACAGTGCCGGACGATGCATTTTCCACCGGGGCCATGGGCAGAGGGCTGGCGATTGATCCTGTAATTGGAGAGGTGGTAGCCCCGGTGGACGGGACGGTGACCTCCATTTTCCCGACAGGTCATGCCATTGGCATTACGTCCACAGCCGGAACAGAGGTACTGATTCATATCGGAATTAATACGGTTGGCCTGAAAGGCAAGCACTTCACACCAGTGGTCAAGGAAGGCGACCGGGTGAGCCAGGGCGATCTGCTGATTCGCTTCGATCTGGAGCAGATCCGGGCGGCCGGGTATCAGACGATTACGCCGGTGATCGTAACCTTGACGACCAAAGAAGTCGAGATTTTCGAAACGGACCAGCAGCAGATTGAGCAGAACGAAGTGCTTTTGACATTGGTGGATTAATACAAGACTGAGGAGGAATAAGGTATGCTGCACAAACAACTTCACGCTTTTCCAGAGAATTTCTTGTGGGGGGGCTCCACTTCGGCTTATCAGCTGGAGGGTGCCTGGGATGAGGACGGCAAAGGGCCTTCGGTGATTGATCTGGCCAACCATGTAGAAGGGGTGACGGACTTCAAGGTAGCCAGTGACCACTACCATATGTACAAAGAGGATGTGGCCCTGATGGCAGAGATGGGCTTCAAAGCCTACCGCTTCTCCATCGCCTGGAGCCGGATCTATCCGCAAGGAGACGGAGCTGTTAATCCGAAGGGGCTTGAATTCTACAGCAATCTGATCGACGAGTTGCTTAAATACGGCATTGAGCCTATCGTCACGATGTACCACTTCGATCTGCCTTACGGGCTTGAAGAGCGTGGAGGGTGGTCCAATCGGGCGACGATCGATGCTTTTGAACAATATGCCAAGACATTGTATGAGAATTACGGGGACCGCGTAAAGTGGTGGCTGACCATCAACGAACAGAATATGCTGATTCTGCATCCGGGATCGATCGGAACCTTGAATGAGAATATGACCGATCCGCAAAAAGAGCTCTACCAGCAGAACCACCATATGCTTGTTGCGCAGGCAAAGGCCATGGTGCTGTGCCATCAGATGCTGCCTGAAGCGAAGATTGGTCCTGCACCCAACATCGGTGTGATCTATCCGGCCAGCTCCAAGCCAGAGGATATGCTGGCCGCAGATAACTATGCTGCGATCCGCAATTGGCTCTACCTGGATATGGCGGTCTATGGACGTTATAACCATATTGCCTGGAGTTATCTAGTGGAGAAGGGCTATGAGCCGAAGATTGAGGAAGAGGATATGGATATCCTCCGGCAAGGCCATCCGGACTTCATCGCCTTCAACTATTACACTTCGCAGACCGTTGGGGAGAGCAAAAATGACGGCAACGACTTCTCCCACACGGGCGATCAGCACGAAATCGTTGGCGAGCCGGGAGCATACCGGGGGTCAGTGAACCCTAACCTTCAGACCACAGAATTCGGCTGGGAGATTGATCCGGTGGGCTTCAGAACAACGCTCCGCCAGATTTATTCCCGTTACCACCTGCCGCTGATTGTTACGGAGAACGGTCTAGGGGCATTCGACAAGCTGGAAGAAGACGGAACGGTAAATGATGCGTACCGGATTGAATTCTTCCGCAAGCATATTGAACAAATTCAGCTCGCGCTTACCGATGGGGTAGATGTGTTCGGCTTCTGTCCTTGGTCAGCGATCGATCTGGTCAGCACGCATCAGGGCTCCAGCAAACGCTACGGCTTCATCTATGTAGACCGCGAGGAGTTCGACCTGAAGGAGCTGCGCCGCATCCGTAAGATGAGCTTCTACTGGTATCAGAAGCTGATTGCTTCCAGAGGCGAGATTCGCTGATTGTAATTACACAGGGTTGTCCCGGTAGCCACGAGAGGCTGCTTGGGGCAGCCCTATTTTTTCTTCCAAATCATGCACAACAAAACCGGTACAATCGCCGTCTATACATAAAGAATGGAAAATAGTCTCAAAGGAGTGTGAACCGCAAGTGTTAAAGAAACTGGCTATAACCCTACTTATGACGACGATGGTGTTCAGTGCAGGCGTAGCGGGTCCAGCGCAGGACAAGGCCCAGGCTGCCGGTGCTGGTACTGTGCAGGCCAAGACAGCAGATCAATTATATCCGGTTGAAGTGAACGGGAAATACGGCTTCATCAACGGCAAGGGCAAGGTGGTTATTGAAGCGGTGTATGATAGTTATGGTTACTCAGGAATGCCCGGAGGGACGGTGTATGTCGAGGACCATGCGGCTAAAAAGCAATATTATTTCAGTTCGGCCGGTACGAAGCTGTTTGAATATAAGCTGAGAGACGCCGGCATTCTGTATAATGACCGCGCGCTGTATACAGCGAAGGTTCAACTCGCCGGCGGGGCCACGGCGACCCGGTACGGGTATATCGATAGCCAAGGCAAGGTGGCCATACAGCCAATCTATGTCCGGGCATTTAATTTCTCCGAAGGTCTGGCCCGGGTCAATATGGGTAAAGCCTCGGGTTACATTAACACAAAGGGCAAGCTTATCGTTCCTTACAGATATAGCTTTACTTCTGATTTCTCGGAAGGCATGGCGGCCGTTACACTTGCCGTTGGCGGCAAATACGGCTATATCGACACCACCGGCAAGCTTCGCATCACCCCCCGGTATGATTACGCCACACCGTTCTCCGGCGGGGCGGCAGTTGTGTATGTGAACGGCAAATACGGCTACATCGACAAAACAGGCAATTACCTGATTAAGCCGCAGTTCAGCATGGCCCAGCCGTTCTCGGAAGGTCTGGCGTTCGTCGAGCGCAATGGAGCCACCTTCTATATTAATAAGAAGGGCGCCAAGGTCATTCAGGGATTCACGGCTGGAGGTTTGTTCAAGGGCGGTCTGGCTCCGGCCAGCCCGGGGCAGAGGTACGGCTATATTAATACCTCCGGCCGCTTCGTGGTTAAGCCGCAACTCTATTGGGCCGCTGATTTTAAAGGCGAACTGGCAGAAATCACCCTGCTGGTTCCAGATACTCGCGAGGAAATCAGAGGGTACATGAACCGCAGCGGAACCATCGTCTGGCCGCCGGCTTCCGAGCTTCCGGGCGGAGTGGTGAAACCGTAACTAAATTAATCGATCAAGGGTAGAGGAGGCAATAATATTCCATGGGCAACGACTTATACAGAAAACTAGGGGCAGCCTTTCTGATTACGGCCGCGTTAATCTACACGATCGAACGTGTAGGTACATTGATCGCTCGAAATTATGAAATTTCTGCGTTATACGAAGCCAACTTGTTGAGTTTCCAGCCTAATACTCATATCGCAGGCTTCTTCGATAATCTCTTTGTGCCAATCCTTACGTTGATCGGTGTGATTCTATTCGTATACGGTTTTCCGAAGAAAACAAAATAGGAGAGTGAACAGCGATGAACAGTGGTGAAAGGTTTACGAACCGGGTCGATTCCTATTTGAAGTATCGCCCAAGCTATCCACAAGAGGCTATTGATTATTTGTACGACAATATTGGTCTGCGCCCGAACAGTAAAATAGCAGATATCGGTTCTGGCACTGGGAGCCTGTCCAAGCTGCTTCTGGAACGCGGCAGCGAGGTAATCGCGGTCGAGCCCAATCAGGCCATGCGTGAAGCCGCAGAGCAAAGGCTCTACAGCAATCCGAACTTTCAAAGTAAATCAGGGTCTGCGGAAGCTACCGGGTTACCGGAGCAGTCGGTTGATTTTATTGTCTGTGCGCAGGCATTTCACTGGTTCGACCAGGTAGCCGCGCAAACGGAGTTCCGCAGAATACTACAGCCTGGCGGGAAAGTCATACTCATATGGAATTCCCGGCTTACAAACGGTACTTCATTTCGTGAAGAGTACGATCAACTGCTTCACACCTACGGAACCGACTATGAACAAGTGAATCATAAAAATATTTCTCAGGCGATGCTTCGCTCTTTTTTCAAAGAGAATACGATGCATAAAAGCCAGTTTGAAATGACTCAGGAGTTCGATTTCGAGGGTCTGAGCGGCCGGCTGTTATCCTCCTCCTATAGCCCTGTTCCCGGACATCCGAATTACAATCCGATGATGACAGAGCTGCAGAATATATTTGACAGGCATAATCAGGACGGAATGGTTCCATTTGAGTATGAAACTGAGATTTATTGGGGAGAAGTATAGTCAAAAGGTGTACACATGATCCTTAATATCCGCCCAGGCCAGCGTTCCATCCGGCATCCAGCCCAGCATTGTGCCTGCGGCCACGAACGTGAAGGACCGCTCCTGTGTGTCGTACACCTGAATGGCGCCTGTGCCGGATTTGAAGGCTGCGAATCGGTTGTCGGGTGACCAATTCAGCCCGGATAGCAACAGGTCATTATGCGGCTGACGCTCATGCTCTGCGAGATCCTTCTTTAGCTGGTCTGTGATCCGCTGATCCTGCATCACCGTGGACGTTCCGCTTCCGGTGTTGTAACGGACTTGTCCAAGCGGGTTATGCTCACCTCTGTCTGCGGGAAGGATCAGATTTGAATCGTCCTCCCAAGTCAGAGAATAGACGAACAGGAAGCCGTCACTATGGGAGATGAAGGCGGCGTTCTGCTGCGAATGCAGTATTTTCCCCTTCTGATCCAGCACCGTCAAGTCCGCCCCAGGTCCAATGTATTCGTCATGAGCAGTTAATACAGCTATGCGCTTGCCGTCAGGCGAGGAGGACATGCCGTAGACCGGCTTGCTGAATACATGAAGCTTCGTACGGGTGAAGCCCTTCAGGTCTACCCGATACAGCGTCTTATTGCCCGAGATCATATAAGTGAAGTCCCCATAGAAGCGGTCAGAATACATCTCATGGTAACCATAGTCATTGCCGTAGGCACCCTTCTCCTGAGCAAAAACCGGAATCTCCAGCGCCTCGCCTGTCAGGGCGTGCACCAGATGATGCTTCTCCTGTCCGTAGAACAGATAGGAAGGGGCACCCGATTCCCGGGTCTGAATGGACTTGATCCAGCCCGTGTTCCAGGCAGGTACTACGCGCCGGGTACCGGAGGTGACGCCTTGGAACAACAGACTGCCCTCACCGTCTCCAGCTCTGATCACTACCGTGTTACGGTACGGCTGCTCTGTACTGGCATACTTCCGCCCGTCTGCGGTAACGGCTTCATCCAGATTGAACGTCCCGGACCAGACGTTGCCCTCATCGAGATGCAGGCGGATTTGCACAAACCGCGGGGACTCCCATTCCAGCGTGTAACGGAATTCAGTCTCGGGATCACTGGTCTGCAGACTATTCTTTATCGCTTGCTCCAATGATTTTTTATCGATATCGCTGTTCGACTTCACTTGTATCAGTTGTCCACCGCCGCCGATCACTTTCAATTGCTCAATATAGAGCAGCGGCTCCTCCTCGCTTGAAGGTGCTGAAGTGGTAGGTGTGGCTGACATAGCCGTGGGTGACCCTTCTGCGGGTGAGGATGGGGACGGGGAAGAGCCGTTCACACCGGCCTTGTCTGCCCCCTGACACCCTGAGAGCAGAGCTGCCGCCAGCACAATTGCTGCCATATAGCGCATATAGAAACCTCCTGTAATGTTCGATTGTCCTATTGTTTTCAGAGAATAGATAGATTTTCCATATTGTTATGGACGCGGATGTTGCACAGAAGTTGCAGATGCGGGTTTGACTTCCATTCTCTGGATGGCTACCATGGAAGCAAAGCTTTGGCTGATAAGCCATAATTAGAGGTGATCCTAGATGATAAGAGAAGTAGAGATGCAGACTCATTCCTTGAAAGAAATGAAAGACTTTTATGAGAATACTCTTGGGCTGGCGGTATTCCAGGAACATCGGGCATCCTTCAGTGTACGAGCGGGCGAGTCCAGTCTAACCTTCAATGAGTCTAACCCAAGCAGACAGCCGAAATATCATTTTGCCTTCAACATTCCTGAGAATCAGATTAATGAAGCGTTGTGCTGGATTACTCCGAAGGTGTCTGTCATTCCTAATGAGGGCCAGGAGGTCGTGCACTTCGAGTCCTGGAATGCCGATTCCATCTATTTCTATGATCCGGCAGGTAATCTTGTAGAGCTGATTGCCCGGCACAATCTGAACAATTCCGCCAATGAATCATTTTCTCCAGCCAGTCTGTTATGTGTAAGTGAGATCGGGCTGCCTGTACCCGATGTGGAGGAGGCACTGCTCAAGCTATCCCGAGTAGGGATCGTTCCTTGGCAGGATTATAGTGGCCAGTTCGCTGCTGCCGGTGACGAGCATGGGCTGATTATTGCTGTGAAGCAAGGCCGGGTCTGGTTCATGTCTGATCAGGAGGAAGCCTATCCGCATCCGCTAACGATCAGGACAGATGTCTGTGAAGTGACGCTGGATGCTTCAGAGGGGTTGAAGGTCCAGGGGCTTCGTTAAGCTAACCGTACAGAATGAATATAACGGTTCTTTCTTTTGACTTCCCGGCTACGAATGTCTACCCTGAAGTTACATAATAAGGAAAGCGAGTGAACTTATGAATAGATGCGCTGACAGGCTGAACGTTGTCTTTCGGGACACGGAAGAGGTTAAGCTGTCACGCCAATCCACTTCCGTGTAGGCACAACAGATACGGAGGGATAGCTTTTGAAGAATACGCAAGCAGGCTTTGAGTACAGTGGGGATTATTATGAAGCAATCGGAGATTTCATGCGGGAGCAGTATTTGACATTCGGTTTCGCCCAGGGAACGATGCAGGAAGTAGACTTTTTAATGGAGTTAATGAATCTGTGGCAGGGTACCCGCACCCTGGATATTGGCTGTGGTCCGGGGCGGCATAGTCTGGAATTGGCCCGGCGCGGAATTAGAACAGTGGGCGTGGATATTTCTGCGGAATTTATCAGGCACGCGAATCGGGAAGCGGCAAAAGAAGAGTTACAGGCAACATTTCTGGTGACGGATGCCCGTGAGTTAACGTTTGAGCAGGAATTCGATGGCGCAATTTGTCTGTGTGAAGGGGCCTTTGGACTGGCGGGCTGTGAAGAGAATCACCGGAAGGTCCTTAGAGGAGTTCATCGGGCGCTGAAGCCGGGTTCTCTATTTGTTCTTACGGTAATTAATGCGCTTAACTTAGCCCGGCGTATACAGGATGAGTCGTTATTTGACCCGTATTCCTGCACCGTAATCGATAAAGAAGAAGTTCTCAGTCCCGAGGGCGAATCCAAAGAGGTGTTGATCTATACCACCGCTTTTACCTTCCGGGAATTGCAGATGATTCTGGTCAGTGAGGGCTTTGCAGTGGAGGCCGCATATGGCTGTACCGCAGGACAATTCGGGAAACAGCCTTTACAGCTCGGCAGTATGGAGATTATGATGGTTGCCCGCCGTAAGTAAATAGTAGTGTTGTGAATAAGCAGCGGTAGCCGGGACTCTTAAATGGGCCAGGGCTGCCGCTGTATTTTGATATGCGCCCGTCTGAGTTAGTTTACTGGACCTGAAAAGAGTTTCAAAAAAGAAACTGAGTTGAGAAGATTATGCAACTTTTGGAAGAGCGGTTCAGTCTATTATGGTGAGGTGACAAATCAACAAGTGGAGGATATTCCATGAACTACAAAAGGAAAGTCGTGTTTATTGGTTTGCTGCTTGGTGCTTTATTAGCAGGTTGCAGTCAGAATGTAAATTCATCTTCAAATACTCCTGCAACTGAAAATTCAGCCAATAATGAAGGTGAAGGAATGACAGAAGCCGAGCCGTTCTCTTATACCGCAGAACAAAAAAAAGAAATTAGTGAAGCTGCTAAGAAAGCCGGATTAGATAAAGTCTATATCCCTACAGTAGAATTAGGTGTCGATGATTTTCTGGATCGTGTTGAAGCTAAAGACAATCAAGTCCGTATTGTATTTTTTCGTGGTGCAATCACTCAATCCAAAGAAGAACTTAAACCAACTAACGAGATTGCTTCGACTAAAAAAGTTGAGCTTTCTAAAGATGTATCTGGGGAGTGGATTGCTCAAGAGAACGAAGTGCCGTATTTATACTTTGAGAAAGACGGATTATATTTCAGTATGAGTTCAGCTAGAACCCTTTTTCAGGCTGATTATGAGAGAGCAGCCGCTTCGCTTGAACCATTAACAGTTCAAGATACGGCAGG
The DNA here is from genome assembly GCF_000517965.1 of Paenibacillus sp. FSL R7-277. NCBI lineage: Bacteria > Bacillati > Bacillota > Bacilli > Caryophanales > Paenibacillaceae > Paenibacillus > Paenibacillus sp. FSL R7-277. The sequence goes on along the minus strand of NZ_ASPX01000085.1, from coordinate 126,369 downwards.
GACGAAAACAATTCCTTACGGAATTACAAACAGTAGGGCCATTAGCTACGGAACATTTTCTGAATTGGATGCACAAACAGATATTGTTGTTAAGGGAACGAAGGCCGGGGCTCAGGAAGTAGTTCTGAAAAAAGAAGATGTGGACGGATTGGTTATTGACAATCGCACATTATCCAAATTTGTACTGAGCGATGTATTTAGAAATAATACCGGTTACACGTTGTCTAGCGGGGAGACCATCATCGTCCAAGAAAATGCAGCGGCCGGCTCATCAAGAGTTTACAGCACATTAGGATATCAGTTGATGAATGAAAATGAAGCATACTTGCTGTTTTTGAGAGAGAGTCTCACTGATCCTGGTGTATACATTATCCGTGGCGTTGTTTATGGTAAAGTACCTGTTGCGGGTGAAGGCATTCAATCTAAGAGCACTGCTGATGATATACAGTTTAAAGGAGATGATTACACCAGGGTACAATTAGATACTATTTTTGAGGACGCCAGGAAAGCATATCTAAACTGAGTGTAAGTGATCTTTGTATAGCAAATGAACCTTTTCCCCGCTCCGTTTGTTTATAACTTGTCAGGCTCTGAGTAGTGAAGCTTAGCAACCAAAGCGGGGGGATTAAAGGTGTCTATGATATTGGCTATGCATATTGCTACACATCTGCTTACGGGCAGTTTTATTGTATCGATTGTGCTTATGCGCAAGGAGATTTCTTTTAAGGAAAAAGTGGTTCTGCTCGGACTGACCTCGTTCCTGGGCATTGTGCCGGATCTGTTGGGGAACAGGTATGTATCTCCTTGGTCGCATTCCATTATAGTCATGGGGCTGGTTATGGTTCCGATCGTGTTCCTGTTCAGGCTGCTGCTGAAAAAATATTCGTATACCCAGTTATATCTGTGTCTAGCGGGGAGTGTGCTGGGGCATATTCTGGTAGATTATTTGGGACATGGGGTCCATTTGGTCTATCCGCTGTCCAGGGAAGCTTATACGCTGCCCTTGATCTATCTCGGTGATCCTACGGTTTGGATGCCTATGTTAGTGGGGGTTATGAGTTTTGTGCTTCCGGTGTCGTTGGGCAGAAGACGGGTGCTTAGTTCGGGTTGTGCTGTGTTTCTTGTCCTGTATCTCAGTCTTAAGCTTGCCATGCTAATGCAACTGGAACAAGGGCTTCCGCGTAAATTCACACTCACTCCACAGGCTGCCATACAGGTGTCTCCGCTGGGAGATAATCAGGTGCACAAACTGAGCGATTTTTGGAAAATGGGGTTTGATGTCATCGACTCTCAGCGAAGGGTGCTTGGGGTGTTGCCTGTCTTGGGCGGAGAGGTCCGTTTAGACTTGAATATGATCTTTGCCGTTAAGAGTGACGTTGTCCGCAGCAAGACGGGAAAAGACGGGCTGGAGCAAGTATACCGGAAGCTCCCTGCCGGGGATGAGGCTTCATTTGAAGTGATGGAGGAGAGCGGGGAAGGGCCTGCCGGAGAGATTGTTGCACGGGACCGGGAGGGGAATCCCCGTTGTTTCATTTATAAGGATGGAACTTGGGTGGAAGAACAGAGGGAATAGACTATTGCAAAGTAGGGGGAGCGCGTGGAGGACATTCAAGCACTTATTCAAAAGCTAGACTGGGACACACCTGAAGCCGAACAAGCGGAGGCTATTCACAAGCTCCAGGACATCCGCGATGGTGAGCTCCATCTATTGCTGCAGCCGCTGGGCAAAGGGTATTGGGACGGAGCAGCGGAGGTCATTGTTCGCCTTGGCTTTCCCCGTGTGAAACCTATCCTGCCGGGACTGCTTGAGTGGATTCAGGATATGAATTGGCCAGGAGCTGCCCAGATTGCTCCTTTTTTGAGAGAGATCGGGAATCCGTTAATTCCATATATTCAAGATGTGTTCAGGAATCAGAGTCAAGATGAGGAATGGATGTACTGGATCTTCGAAATGATCCTTGATCACTGGAACAAAGAGCAGATCACTCCACTCCGTGAAGATTTGATCCGGCTAAATGAAGGAGGAACAATTGCTCTGAAGGCCTTGCGGACGCTATGGGTCCACCAGATCTATCCGGGAGAAGCCGTTTTACTACTATTAGAGGACAAGAAGCAGAGAAGTCTCACGGAGATCGCCCAGCTGGAGAATGCGTATCCCGGCATCGATTGTGAAGCGCTGCAACGAGAATTCCGTGAAGGGATCTTCACACCGGAACTGTCCAGAGCTTATATTGAGCAGCATCGGGAAGAAATCAGCTTCTGTTACCGGAAATCCAGTCTTCATGACTTCGTAAGTGAAATTGAGGAACTGGTTAGAGAGGTGTCAGGGTCCGAGTAACACCACGCGCTGAAGGATCAGTCAGTCAATGCTCCGGCCTAAGAATAATCTTAATGCAATCTTAATGTCTTTGCGTAATCCTTAACGCTATATTAATGCCGGACATGATATGTTGAAGGTCACAGAACATTCTTCTGTGGTCTTTTTGTTGTGTCCGAGAATGGGAGCAGATGGGGTACAAACAAGATCCTACAAATAATAAGCGAGTGGTGAAACCGAGTGATTTCATTTTTAAAACGATTTTTAATTGGCAGGCCCTTAAAGTCCAGTGAATTGGGAGAGCAAAAGTTAAATAAAAAGAAAGCGCTGGCTATACTGTCTTCAGATGCGCTGTCATCCGTTGCCTACGGGCCGGAGCAGATTCTGATTGTTCTGGTTACGATTGGGGCAGCCGCCTTCTGGTATTCGATCCCGATTGCGCTGGGTGTGTTGATCCTGCTGACCGCGCTCATTCTGTCCTACCGGCAGATTATTTTTGCTTATTCCCACGGCGGGGGCGCCTATGTGGTGTCCAAGGAGAACCTGGGCAAGTATCCGGGGTTAATAGCCGGCGGTTCGCTGCTGGTTGACTATATTTTAACGGTGGCTGTAAGTATATCGGCGGGTACGGATGCCATCACCTCAGCGTTTCCAAGCCTGCATGAGCATAAAGTGGTGATTGCCATTGCTTTTGTGCTTCTGATCACGATTTTGAACTTAAGAGGGGTCACGGAATCTGCCTCCGTCCTCGCTTATCCGGTCTATTTATTCGTCTTGGCCTTATTCATTCTGATTGGTACAGGTCTGTACAACATCTTGTCAGGTAACGTTCCGGCGGAACTGCATACCTCACTGGGTACTCCGGTAGCGGGGATAAGCCTATTTCTATTATTGCGCGCATTTTCTTCCGGGAGCTCAGCGTTAACGGGTGTAGAAGCGATCTCCAATGCCATACCGAATTTCAAAAGCCCGGAAGCGTCCAACGCCTCCAAAACCTTAATCGCCATGGGAGTGTTACTGGCCGTGATGTTCTCAGGCATTGTGGTGTTAGCCTATTATTACGGGATTGCTCCCCGTGCTGACGTCACTGTGGTATCGCAAATTGCCGAGCAAACCTTTGGCCGGAATGCGATGTACTATTTTATCCAGGGGACGACTGCATTAATCTTGATCCTGGCTGCCAATACCGGTTATTCCGCCTTTCCATTGCTGGCTGTGAACCTTGCCAAGGATAAATTCATTCCGCGAATGTTCACCATGCGGGGGGACCGGCTGGGTTACTCCAACGGTATTATCATATTAGGTGTTCTGTCCATGGTTCTGATTTATGTCTTTGAGGGGAAAACGGAGCAGCTGATTCCTTTATATGCTGTAGGTGTGTTCATTCCCTTTACGTTGTCGCAGAGCGGGATGATGGTGAAATGGCTCCGGGAAAAGCCAGCAGGCTGGGTGCAAAAGTTCATCATCAACACGGTTGGCGCTCTAATCAGCTTCGTTGTGACGATGATGTTCTTCATGACCAAGTTTACTCAGGTATGGCCGGTATTTGTCTTTCTGCCGATTCTGCTCCTGGTGTTCCACCGGATTCATAAACATTATGAGGCCATTGCGGACCAGCTTAGAATTACTACCTGTGAGGAAACGATCAAGATTGAAGGCAATGTGATTATCGTGCCGGTCGCCGGAATCACTCATGTCGTGATGAACTCCCTGGAATATGCCAAGTCGCTGTCTCCGCAGCAGATTATAGCCGTCTACGTGCCCTTCGAGCGGGAAGATGAAGCGGTGTTCGAGGAGAAGTGGAGAAAGTGGCAGCCGGACGTAAGGTTAGTAACCCTATATACTCCTTATAGAAGCATTGTACAGCCGTTGACCAAGTTTATTGATAAAGTGAATTGGAAGGCCGCAGAGTTGAACCATAGGGTAACGGTAATTATTCCACAGTTCATTCCGAAGAAAGGCTGGCATAATATCCTTCATAATCAATCGAGTCTGCTGATACGTGCCCGTCTGCTGTTCCGCAGCGATGTGATTGTCACTACAGTGCCTTATCATTTGAAGAAGTGATTGAGTATAAAAAGCCTGCACCCCTATACCGGGAATGCAGGCTTATTGCTGTTATTAAGTTCGTTAACTTAGCCTAGCTTAAGCAGCCTGCTTCGCAGGCAGCAGACGGCGGATCAGCTTCGCCAGCTCCATCACAATGACTGCGCCTAGGGCGAGTCCGGTGGCGGTCAGCCAGTGGTTCATCCCGAAGGTGGCAGGGATCGAGAAGATCTCTCTGACACCTGGCAGGACCGCAATGCCGTAGAAGGCAAAGCAGATCAAGACCGCGCCGATTACATATTTGTTGCTGAAGAAGCCGGCCTCCACAGAGGTCTGGCTGTTGGAGCGGGCAGCGAAGGTCTGCAGGGTGCGCGCCAGAATCAGCGTGGTGAAGGCCATCGCAATCCCCATTTCATCCGAATGCTGCAGCCCGATATACTGGGAGATAATCACGGCAATCCCGATCAGCAGACCACGGGTGATCACTGCCTGCATCATCCCGCCTGCAAAAATGCCCTCGCTGATGTCCCGCGGCTTGCGGCTCATTACATCCGGCTCGGCCTTTTCCATGCCCAGCGCAATCGCCGGGAGGGAGTCGTTCGCCAGGTTAATGAATAACAGCTGAATGGCCGTGAACGGATTGATCCAGTCGAAGATCAGGGCGAACAGGATGGCGATAATCGCACCCAGATTGCCCGCGAACAGATAGGCGATTGCCTTCTTGATGTTATCGAACACCGTCCGGCCCACGGCCACCGCATTGACGATGGATACGAAGTTATCATCCGTTAGGATCATAGCCGCCGAATCCTTGGCGACATCGGTTCCGCTGCCCATCGCAACCCCAATATCGGCCTGCTTCAGTGCCGGGGCATCATTGACGCCGTCCCCGGTCATGGCGGTGATTTTGCCCTTACGCTGCCACGCCCTGACGATCCGGATCTTGTTCTCCGGGGAGACCCGGGCATACACGCCGATCTGCTCCAGTCTGCTGTCCAACTCATCGTCGGACATGGCATCCAGCTCCTGGCCGGTGACGGCGATCTCATGCTCCGCCATCAGTCCGATGTCGCGGCCGATCGCTTGGGCCGTAGTCTTGTGGTCCCCGGTAATCATAATTGTACGGATACCGGCTTTGTTGGACTCGGCAATGGAGCCATATACAGCCTCGCGCGGCGGGTCAATCATCGCCGACAGGCCGACCAGCACCAGATCCTGCTCATCGTCAAGGCCCACCTCAGTCACTGTTTCCGGCACGTTCTTATAGGCATAAGCAAGCACGCGCAGCGCTCTGCCGGAGAACTGTTCGTTCGCTTCATTGAAGTTTTCCAGGACCTCCGCTGTCAGCGGAACCTCCTGGCCCTCCAGCAGGACATGGGAACATCTGCTGAACAGGACATCCGGGCCGCCTTTGGTCAGCAGGGCCTTCTGTCCTTCGAACGTATGCAGCGTGGTCATTAGCTTGCGTTCCGAATCGAACGGCAGCTCGGCCTCGCGCGGGAAGTTATCGCGGATCTCGCGGTAATCCCTGTCCTTGCTGTTGCTGAAGGCAATCAGCGCTACCTCGGTCGGGTCGCCCAGCTCTTTGCCTTCCTCATTAATGTTGGAATCGTTGCAGAGCACGGCAATATGCAGCAGCTTGCGGGCTTCCTCCGACCAGTCATCGGCCTTCAGCTTGAACTGCTCCTCCGGTCCTCCGGGGAGGAAGTAATCCACAACCGTCATTTTATTCTGGGTCAGCGTTCCGGTCTTGTCTGTACAGATGACGCTTGTTGATCCCAGTGCCTCTACAGCAGGCAGCTTACGGATAATAGCATGCTGCCGGGCCATCTTATTCGTGCCCACGGAGAGTACAATGGTCACGATAGAAGACAATGCCTCGGGAATAGCGGCAACGGCTACTGCTACAGCGAACATCAGGGCATTCAGGATGGCTTCGGTGGTGTCCACCGTATCATTCGAGAGCCAGACGCGTGCGGCCTGAATGCCGAAGATCAGCACCGACAGCAACAGCACGGCGATCCCCAGTTTTTTGCCGAAGCTCTCCAGCTTGCGCTGCAAGGGCGTCTGCTTGGCTTCGGCACTCTCGATCAGCCCGGCAATCTTCCCGAGCTCGGTGCCGAGTGCCGTTCCTGTAATGACCAGCGTTCCCCGGCCATAGACGACCAGCGAGCCGCTGAAGGCCATGTTGCGCCGGTCGCCCAGCGGAGCCTCCTGCAGGATCGGGTCGGTATGCTTATCGACGGCTTCGGATTCGCCGGTCAGCATGCCCTCATCAATCCGCAGACTCCCGGATTCAATAATCCGTCCATCCGCAGGAACATAATCGCCAGCCTCCAGGAAGACGATGTCGCCCCGGACCAGTTCCCTTGCCGGAATCGACAGTAAGGCCCCATCCCGCATGACCTTGGCTTCGGGTGCGGACATTTTGCGCAGGGCGTCCAGTGAGCTCTCCGCCTTCCGGGTCTGAACTACACTGATTACAGCATTCAGAATCAGCACCACGAAGATGATAACGGATTCCATAATATGTCCCATTACGATCTGAACTGTAGCCGCGATGAGCAGCACAATGACCATAGGATCTTTGAAATTCTCCAGAAACAGCTTCCATAGCGGGTCCTTCGCCTTACCCTTCAACTCATTGTAGCCTTCCTTGGCCAGCCGGTTGTCTACTTCAGCAGACGTCAGCCCGCTTGCGGAACTGTTGACTTCTTCCAGGGTGTCTGACACACTGTGGCGGTAATACTCCATTAGATACAAGCTCCTCTCCAGTATTTCTTTGTCTGTATGGTTCAAATCTACGTTAGGAATGATGACAAGTTTCAGCATTCTCAGCTCGGGCGGCTAATTACTTATACCCCAATAGGCCATAGTTAGATAGAATGAATGCAGATAATTATTCATTAATGGTGAAAAATATTTCGTAAAGGCAGGGTTCTGCTTGAATCGGACATTTGCATATGTGATGCTGTTTATCGTCTTTATTCTCCTGTTATCCATTAAGGAGCCGTCAGTGGTGAATGCGGTGTTCCTTACGGTTATGGTGACATTGTTAAAATATCTGGTCACATTGATTCATGAACTTGGGCATTATTTGGCTGGGAAACTCGTGGGCTATCCTGTACCATTAGTAACCATTGGAGAACGAAAGCCGTTCTGGCGTGTATCTTTTTGCGGAACTTTATTTATTTTCTGCTATGGCTTCGGCGGGTTAACGCTTATGGGGAGCAGTGACAAGGTCAGCAGGCTGCGTTCTTCCATATTTGCTCTTGGCGGGGTACTGTTCCAGCTTGCTGCAGTGTCTTTGGCTTATATTACAATGGGAATCGGCAATGCAGATAACTATTTCCTTCCGCTGATCTTCCTCGTTTTGAACGGCTGGACCATTGTAGTCAGCCTATATCCATCTATCATTGCCAGGAATGAGGCATACTATTTTAGCGACGGCCTGCTTCTGGCAAGAATCATTAAGAGTAGAGAGATCCATCACGATTGATTCTTCTCCTGCGTGTTAAGACGCTTCGGCCTATAGCCCAGGCGTCTTTTTTGTACTTTTTAGAGCAGAACCCATAAATAGTGGTATTTTTCCCAATGAGGGGTTCCTTATGCGGGGGAGAGACAAGCACTATAATATGAAGGCGGTTACAAAAAACCGAGGATGAATATAAAAGGGGAGGCAAAGTATGAAAAGTATGAAGCGTGTTTTAACGGGGCTCTCAACAGTACTCGTGATGTCATCTGCTCTGGCAGGATGCGGCGGCGGGAATTCGGATTCCAGCTCATCCGGCGCAGCCGCGACAACGGCTCCGGCCGCATCGAATGCTGCAGAGGCAACCAAAGCTCCGGAAGCGGGTAGCGGTGAGAAGGTAACGATCAATCTGTGGAGCTTCACCGACGAAATTCCGAACATGACCAAGAAGTATATGGAAGCGCATCCTGATGCGAATGTGGAATTCAAAACTACGGTAATTGCAACTACAGACGGTGCTTATCAGCCTGCACTTGACCAGGCGCTGGCAGGCGGCGGGAAGGATGCCCCGGATATTTACGCAGCGGAATCCGCATTTGTACTTAAATACACGCAAGGCGATGCATCCACCTATGCTGCAAATTATGCAGACCTCGGACTTGATGATCAAATGGTAAAAGATGCTGGCATCGCCCAGTATTCTGTAGATATCGGCAGCAGCCTTGACGGTCATCTGAAAGGCCTCGGTTACCAGGCTACAGGCGGTGCCTTCATCTATCGCCGCTCCATTGCCAAGGATGTCTTCGGAACCGATGATCCGGCTAAGATCAAAACAGAGGTTGGGCCCGGCTGGGATAAATTCTTCGATGCAGCGAAGAAGCTGAAGGCTAAAGGCTATGGTATCGTATCCGGCGACGGCGATATCTGGCACCCGATCGAGAATAGCTCGGACAAGGGCTGGATTGTGGACGGTAAGCTGCACATCGATCCGAAGCGTGAAGAATTCATGGATCTCTCCAAGAAGCTGAAAGACAACGGCTATCATAACGATACAACAGACTGGACAGAAGCATGGTATGCCGATATGTCCGGTGCAGGCGCTCAACCTATCTTCGGATTCTTCGGTCCGGCTTGGCTCATCAACTATGTGATGAACGGTCAGGTGAAGGATACCAATGGCGACTGGGCTGTAACTGAACCGACCACTGGCTTCTTCTGGGGCGGTACTTGGCTCTTGGCCAATGCCGAAGTAACCAAGGATGAAGCGAAGAAGCAAGCCGTTGCAGACTTCGTTAAATGGGTTACACTCGACAGTTCTGAGACGGGCCTTCAGTATTACTGGGCTAACGGTACGATGAAAGCGGGCGAACAAGGCACGAAGGATAGCGTAGCTTCCTCTGTGGTGATGTCCAAGTCCAATGGTGAAGTTCCATTGCTCGGCGGACAGAACATGTTCGACGTCTTCGTTCCGGCCAACGCGAATGCTTCAGGTAAGAACCTGACCCAATTCGATGAAACGATTAACAAAGCCTGGCGCGAACAGGTACGTGAGTACACTGCAGGCAATAAGACCAAGGAAAAAGCAATCGAAACCTTCAAGTCGCAAGTCAAAGACCAATTGGGTATTGAAAGCGAATAAGAGGAATTCGAAGGGGGCGGGGGATTATCCCCGCCCCTATAATCAACTAAAGAGGTGAGAGCATGCGCCGCAAGGATGTCAGCTATGCGAAATTCGGCTATATCTTTACTTTTCCATTTGTACTTGCCTTTCTGATTTTTTCGCTGTACCCGATTCTGTATACAGCAGTCATCGGGTTCACGGATATGAAGGGGCTCATTCCGAAGCCTATACATATCCTTGATAACCCGTTCCAGAACTTCAAGGATCTCCTGTTCGATAATGTTTCATTCCGCAAGTCCCTGATCAATACCTTCCTCCTGTGGATTACCAACTTTATTCCGCAGATGGCCCTTGCGCTTTTGCTGACCGCCTGGTTCACGAACAAGCGTCTGAACGTCAAAGGACAAGGCTTGTTCAAGGTTCTGCTCTATATGCCGAATATCATCACTGCAAGTACGATTGCCGTGCTGTTCAGTACATTGTTCGCATATCCCATGGGTCCGGTCAACAGCCTGTTTCAGATGCTGGGATGGAGTGATTCTCCAATCTTCTTCCTGCAGGATAAGACGACAGCCCGCGGCATTATCGCTTTCATCCAGTTCTGGATGTGGTACGGGAACACGATGATCGTCCTGATTGCAGGCGTAATGGGGATTAACCCGGCGCTGTTCGAGTCGGCGGCGATTGACGGCGCGAACGGGTTCCAGACCTTCTTCCGGATCACCCTGCCGAGTCTGCGTACCATCCTGCTGTTCACCCTGATTACCTCAATGGTCGGCGGTCTGACCATGTTCGATATTCCGCAATTATTCTTGGCGGGCGGACCGGATGACTCTACGCTTACTACGTCCATGTTCATCTACGGGCAGGCGTTCAAGGGCAGCTACATGTATAACCGTGCTGCAGCCGCGAGTATGATCATGTTCCTGATTTCTGCTGTACTGTCCGGCCTCCTGTTCTACGTGATGCGTGACCGGGACGCAGCCAAGTTGAAGAAGATCCAAAAACAAACACACAGAAATGCTGCCCAGGCAGCGGCTAGGGAGGTGTAATCCATGGAGAAGAATCGGGAAAGCAGTAAAGTCACCCAAACTGTCAACAAGACGATTATCTACGTGGTTTGCATCGCTTTGGCAGTACTCAGCATTTTGCCGTTCTGGATTATGTTCGTGAACGCTACACGCTCTACACCGGAGATTCAGAGCGGACTTTCCTTGCTCCCTTCGAGCCACATGATGGGCAATCTGAAGGTGCTGCTCGACAAGAGCTTTGATCCACTGCAAGGCTTCATGAACTCCTTCATTATTGCCAGCGGTGCAACACTCTGTACGGTCTACTTCTCCTCACTGGCTGCTTACGGACTGGTAACCTACAGCTGGAAGCTGCGGGGCGCGTTCTTCACCTTCATTATGTGCGTGATGATGATTCCTTCCCAAGCCAGTGCGATCGGCTTCTATCAATTCATGTATAAGCTGCACTGGACCAACAACTTCCTTCCACTGATCTTGCCGGCCATTGCAGCGCCTGCAGTGGTATTCTTCATGCGTCAATACCTGCTTGCTACACTATCCATTGAGATCGTAGAGGCAGCCCGTGTAGACGGATCTGGCGAGTTCCGTACCTTTAACCGGATTATTATGCCACTGATGATGCCGGCCATTGCGACACAAGCCATTTTTGCTTTTGTAGCCAACTGGAACAACTTGTTCATGCCGTTAATCCTCCTTACTCAGAAGGAGAAATATACGATGCCTATCATGGTCAGCTTATTGCGCGGGGACATCTACAAGACGGAATTCGGCTCCATCTATATGGGGCTGGCGCTGACCGCATTGCCGCTGTTCGTAGTCTACTTCCTGCTGTCCCGTTATATTATCGCAGGTGTAGCATTGGGCGGAGTCAAAGAATAACCGGATCAGGATAGCTGTGAAGACAAACCATACTGCAGAGAAGGTCCATTCCGGTGGATCATTCTACTGCAGTTTTTTGTGTACGGCCGGTTGAATGAACATCCGGCATCAGGTAAGGTGGAAGGATCAGCGGATAGGGGGAAGCAGGAGTGAAAATCGGACTGTTAATTATTGATCTGCAAGAGGTCCATGTCAGCGGGGTGGAGCAGAAGGAGATTGACCGCGCCTGCGAGTATATCAATTATGTATCCGGGCTGCTGCGGGCCAAGGGCCATGCCGTGATTCATATTCAGGACATTGAAGGGATGCAGCCCTCTCAGAAAGCGAAGTTCGCGATCATCCCCGGAATTGAGATTCAGGAGACGGATTTCAACGTGAAGAAGGAATACTCGAATGCCTTTTGGAAGACGGATCTGGAAAAGCTTGTGCGGGAGCAAGGCATCGATCTGCTGATTCTCTCCGGCTATGCCGCCGAGCATTGCGTTCTGTTCACCTATAACGGGGCTGCCGAAAGGGGAATCAAGGCGGTGCTGCTGCAAAATGGGATTCTAAGCTCTCATCAGGATGTAATCACGGCGGCGTACAGGGACCGGAATCTGGTTTCGTATCCTGTGATTCAGGCCCTGGTGCAATCTTAGCTGGAGAAGGAACGCCGGACGATACGAAGATAAGATATAAAGTTTCAGATGACGTCAAAAAAACACCTCCGGCGCCGAATGGGCCTTGAGGTGTTTTTGGTATGCTTTGCTGTGCTTGCGTGCAGTTATTTCCCCTCAGTACGGGCTAACTCCGCATGCACAATAGGGGCAACCTTGGTGCCTAGCAGCTCGATGGCACGCAGGACCTCGCGGTGCGGCATGTAGCCGACATTCACATGCAAGAAGAACCGGGTTACGCCGAGATTCTTACGCAGCAGAATGATCTTCTCGGCGACATACTCTGCGTCACCGACATAGAGTGCTCCGCGTAAGCTGCGGGCATCGTCGAAGGCTGCGCGGTTGTAGGTTCCGCCCCAGCCCCGTTCGCGGCCGATGACATTCATCTGTGCTTGGGTGGACGGGTAGAACAAGGCCGCAGCCTGTTCGTTAGTTTCACCTACGAAGCCGTGGGAGTGTGTGGCGATCTGCAGTTTGTCCGGATTATGTCCGGCGCGTGCTGCGGCCTCCTTGTACAAGTTCACTAGCGGAGCGAACCGCTCCGGCATTCCGCCGATAATCGCGAAGGCGATAGGCAGACCAAGGGTTCCAGCCCGTACAGCGGATTCAGGATTACCGCCGCTGGCGATCCAGACCGGAAGCGGGTCCTGAACGGCACGGGGATAGACCGGCAGATTATTTATAGCCGGACGGTGCCCACCGCGCCAAGTGACCTTCTCGGAGGCGCGGATCGCCAGCAGCAGCTCCAGATTCTCCTCGAACAATTCATCGTAATCCTCCAGACTGTAACCGAACAGCGGGAAGGACTCAGTGAAGGAACCGCGTCCGGCCATAATCTCTGCCCGGCCGTTCGAGAGGCCGTCCAGCGTAGCGAACGCCTGATAGACCCGCACCGGGTCATCCGAAGACAAGACGCTGACCGCACTGGTCAGTCTGATCCGCTTGGTTGTCGCTGCCGCTGCGGCGAGGACTACAGCCGGGGCACTCCCTGCATAATCCTTACGGTGATGCTCACCTATTCCATATACGTCCAGGCCCACTTGGTCAGCGAGCACAATCTCCTCGACAGCTTCCCGCAGCCGTTCTGCATGGCTGATCGTCTGCCCCGTCACCGGGTCAGGTGTAGTCTCCAAAAACGTGCTTATCCCTATTTCCATAATCTTCTTCTCATCGGCCATGTTCATCCGCCCCTTTCTTCATGTCATCATTCTACTATACTTTTTAATGTTTCTCAACTTTAGTAAGTGAAAAAAGCGATTTTTGTTTTTTTATTATTGTATACGGAAGACTCCGTGATTAGCATGACAACCAATGTAGGCGAAAAACCTAACACATTGGGCACGTACGAGGGTGCGGTCCATACTTGTTCTCACGCCAAAGAGACCGGGTTGCCCCGGCCTCTTTGGCGGCCTGCTGTCTTCAGGATTCAGGATTTATCCTTCTTGACGGCAAGCTGTACAATCATAATAACAAGAACGAGCAGTGCGATGAGCTGGTCTGTACTCATGGTAGTCCGAACCTCCGATCCCGAAACAAGGATGGCTCTTTACGGACCTGCATCTCCTCTCCAAGAAGCTGCTTCGTTCCCCATAATCCAGCCTATGTATTCATACATACACTTAGTACTTAAGCATATAAATATTATTGCAGCAGACGGCTGCCGGTCGGGCGGCAATGTTTCTGAATAGGTTTGCATTACGCAGGTGAACCTTCCAGTAATTTTTATCTTGTACTTCGGATGAGGCTGCTTTAGTATATATAAATTGGCTTATATTTATATCTACTGTAAGGAGTGCATCAGGGAATGCTGCAGATCAAATGGGGGGCTGAATTATGGTTGTGATAGCCTGCCTGATTTTTGTTGTGACTTTGGTTTTTGTGATCTGGCAGCCGCGGAATTTATCAATTGGCTGGTCCGCCTGCGGCGGGGCGATTCTCGCGCTTGCGGCAGGAGTGGTCAGCTTCGGGGATGTCCGTGATGTGACGCTGATTGTATGGAATGCAACGCTTGCCTTTGTAGCGATTATTCTAATTTCCTTAATTCTCGATCGTGTCGGTTTCTTCGAGTGGGCGGCGCTGCATATGGCGGCGGCGGCACGCGGCAACGGCACGCTGATGTTCATCTATGTGATTGTACTGGGTGCAGTCGTGGCGATGCTGTTCGCCAATGACGGGGCAGCACTGATTCTGACACCGATTGTGCTGGCGATGGTCCGGGCGCTGAATCTGGACGAGCGCAAAGTCTTTCCTTTTATTATTGCCAGCGGCTTCATTGCCGATACCACCTCGCTGCCGCTGACCGTCAGCAATCTGGTGAATATTGTCTCTGCCGATTTCTTCGGCATCACCTTCATGCAGTATGCAGGACACATGTGGCTGCCTACCTTGTTCTCGCTTGGAGCAAGCATTCTGGTCTTATATCTCTACTTCCGCCGCAGCATTCCGAAGGAGTATGACACCACCGGAATGAAGCTTCCGGGGGATGCCATTAAGGACCAGCGGATGTTCCGGCTATCCTGGTTCGTACTCGCGCTTCTGGTAGCCGGATATTTCGTCAGTGAATTCCTGGACATTCCGGTATCCGTGGTAGCGGGAGTGATCGCAATCTGTTTCCTGCTGATGGCCCGCAGAAGTCCTTACGTGAAGACGATGGAAGTGGTCAAGGGGGCGCCTTGGGCGATTGTTTTCTTCTCCATTGGCATGTACGTAGTGGTGTATGGCCTGCGTAATGCGGGACTGACGGATGTGCTCGCAGAGATGATCAGCGAAATTGCGAAGCACGGGCTGTTCGCAGCCACGATGGGGATGGGCTTCCTGGCCGCGCTGCTCTCCTCGGTGATGAATAATTTGCCGACCGTGCTGATCGGGGCGCTGGCCATTGATACGGCACATGCCGCGGGTCTGGTGAAGGAGGCTCTGATCTACGCCAATGTTATCGGTTCGGATCTGGGTCCGAAGATTACACCGATTGGTTCACTGGCCACGCTGCTGTGGCTGCACGTGCTGTCCGGCAAGGGTGTGAAGATCTCCTGGGGCTCCTATTTCAAAATAGGGATTATCCTGACGGTTCCCACACTGTTCATCACGTTGCTCGGTCTATATTTGGAGCTGAAGTGGCTCTAATCAGAGACCTGGTAATCGAACCGGGGGCCACGATCCCGTTTGCAATTCATAATATAGAAGGAGCGGTGCAGACCTAGTCTGACCGCTCTTTTTTCGACATCTAAGGCAGATCATTCCTTCTTCTTTCCCTGTCCCTGCTCCTGCTGCTCCGGGTACTTCACCACAGGCCATTTCACCTTGCGCAGGGCGTTCATCAGCTCCGGCCCGGCATGAAGATTGCTGCTGACCAGCTCCTGTGGCGTGAGCGCCATCCACTGGTTGAGGGAGACGTCGGCGAACCGGTCGCTCTTGAACATTTCCAGGAACCAGAGCGTCTCTGTGCCGGTATTCTGAACATAATGCCCCTGGGCAAAAGGCACATAGCCGACATCCCCGGCCCTTACATTGAAAGTGCGCGCATCGCCGTTGCCTCCGAAGACGGTCATTCGTCCTTGCCCGCTGAGGTAATACTGCCACTCGTCATTGTTCGGATGCCAGTGCAGCTCCCGCATCGCCCCAGGCTCAATCTCTACCAGGGCTGCGGCGATATTCCGTGAGACGGGGAAATTGCTGGAGTCGACAATCCGCACACTGCCTCCCGGGGTCTTGAGCGGCGGCTGGGCCATCAGCCGATGCTTGAAGCTCAGCGGAATCTCCCCGTAAGGCGATTCGATCCGCTGGCTCGCAATTGGACCTGGCACCTGGTCCTGATAGATGTACACCTGCTCCTTGGGAAGATAGGCGAAGGCGGATTCAGGTACACCGAAGTTCGCGGACAGGACTTCACGCGGCGTATGGGCGAACCAGTCGGAGATGGACAGGGTGTTCAGATCCGAGAAGCCTCCGTCGTCGAACACAAGCAGGAATTCACATCCCTCGGCCAGACCCTGAATGGAATGCGGGATGCCTGGAGGGAAATACCACAGATCGCCGGGGCCGACATCGGCGATGAAGTTGCGGCCATTCTGGTCCACAGCTGTAATCCTTGCGCTGCCCAGCAGCATGTAGGACCATTCTGCCTGCTGATGCCAGTGCAGCTCACGTACGCCGCCCGGCGTCAGGCTCATATTTACGCCCGCAAGCGTAGTGGCTACCGGCAGCTCCCTGACTGTCACCTCACGGGACCAGCCGCCATGATTCAGCTGCATGTGGGCGTCGGAGAACGAGAACTTCAGATTCGGGATCAGCCCGTTGTCCGTGACCGGAGGAACGAACATGTCGGGATTCTCCCGGTCGCGCATGATGTCACGTGGACCCAGGTCGATATTGCCTGCACCGTCACTGCGTATGGGCTGGGGAATGACGGACTGGCCTGGAGAACGGGGATGCTCAGGATTCATCACATAGGCTCCTTTCTGGAACGCACAGCATTTCAAGAAAATATATGCGCAAATGTGATAATATTTGACTACCGGACAAAGATCCGTACGATAATCAGAGAGCAGGGTTAGAACCAATGACATTAAGTGGACAAGAACGCTACCGCTTCAGCGAAGCGCCTATATGGGAATTGCAGCGCACCTATTATGAACAGCTGGGTCTCCAGGCTTGGGCCAACGACCAGGTTCCGCAGTATATTACAAGCAATCCGATGATTGGAACAGCGTATGCGGAGATCATCTTCGGCTTTCTTCAGGACCGTGCGCAGAAGGGATTCATTACAGAGCCGGTAGTGGTACTGGAGCTGGGCGCAGGAGTGGGGCGTCTGGCGTTCCATGTACTGCAGCAGCTGTGTGAGCTGATCCAGTATGCGGGCGTGCCGCTGCCGCCGTTCCGCTATGTGATGAGCGATTTGCCGTGGAAGAACATTGAGGGCTGGCAGCAGCATGAGGGGCTGAAGCCTTTTGTAGAACAGGGAATGCTGGACTTTGCCCGCTTCGATGCGGTCCGGGATACGGAGCTGTCCTTAACGCAGAGCGGATTGGTAATTAAGCCAGGGGAGCTGGGGCAGCCGCTGATGGTGATCGCCAACTACTTCTTCGACAGTATCCCGCAGGAGCTGCTCTATGTGGATGAAGGCAAGATCTATGAATGTGAGGTCTCGCTGAAATATCCGGAGCAGTCCGCTACCATGGGGCCGTCCGAGGTGCTCCGTGATCTGGTGCCGGAATACCATTACAAGCGTGCAGCGGGCTATGAGGACAGCTCGTATCCTTATCATGAAGTGATCTCGTTCTATCTGGACAAGCTGGAGGATTCACATGTGTTGTTCCCGGAGGCAGCCCTGTCCTGTATGGAGCGTCTGGGTGCACTCTCCCGGGGAAGCTTCCTGCTGCTCACTGCCGATAAGGGAGACCACCGTCTGGAGAACTGGGAGTTCGCCGAGCCGCCGAAGCTGATTCATCACGGAAGCATCTCGCTTACAGCGAATTATCATGCGCTGGTGCATTATTTTGAACGGAAGGGCGCACAATCCCAGTTCACGCAGCATCATTATAAAAATCTCAATGTGGGCTGCATCCTGATGCTGGAGGAGCCGATGCTGCATCCGCATACCCGGCTGGCCTACCGGCGGTTTGTCGAGCGGTTCGGACCGGATGATTTCTTCAGCCTGAAGGTGTGGATCGACAAGAATTACGACACCATCGGCATGCAGCAGATCCTGGCCTTCTGGCGGCTGGGGAGATATGACGCGGAGCTGTTCATTCAGAGTGCTGAGCGGATCTCTGCGCTGCTGCCGGAAGCCAGCGACGAGGAGCTGCTGGACCTTCAGCGGGGGATCGACCGGATGTGGCGGGGCTTCTACCCGATGCCGCAGAAGTATGATCTGGCGCTGGACTGCGGCCTGCTGCTGTTCGAGATGGAGCAGTACGGGGAATCCCGCCGCTTCCTGGAGCATTCGCTCCAGTCCAGTGAGGAGGAGCCGGTAATTACCGTGCTGTACTGCCTGGCGATCTGCAGCTACGAGCAGGAGGATGATGAGGCGGCGCTGGATTATACGCGCAGATCGCTGCTGATTGAGCCGGAGCATGAGGAAGCGCTGGAGCTGCTCGCGGCGCTAAGCCAGGACCCGGCAGAGGCTTAGGCTGCTGCTCCCGGCAGTCCGGTGCAGCCCTTTACACCCGTTGTGAGTTTTGTTATTCTGTATCCAATAACGCAAACGCGATGACGAGAAGAGTACATTCATTTCTTCCCTCACAGAGAGCTCCGGCTGGTGTGAAGGAGCAGGGAAGACTGGATGGAAACAAGCCTCTGAGCGGCTTACCGGAACCAGGCAGCAGCCGGGGATGGTACGACAGGAGCTCCTGTTACAGAGCTAGAGTATAAGCCTGCCGGACGGCAGCGCCGTACTTGATGAGATTAATATGGTGACATATTAATGAACCTGGGGTGGTACCGCGAGAATTTCGTCCCCAAGACTTAGGGTCTTGGAGGTGAGGTTCTTTTTTGTTGTATCCAGATAAGGCGGCGTACCACCCATGAACAGGAGGAGATTGGAATGACAGAGAATAATGGACCGGCTCTGCCGGAGAATTATATGGATAAGCTGATTAGAGAAGATGTGGAGACGGGAGTCTTTAGCCGGGAGATTTGCACCCGGTTTCCGCCGGAGCCCAATGGCTATCTGCATATCGGGAGTGCTTTTGCCATCCATACGAATGTGGAAATCGCCCGTAAATACGGCGGACGCTTCC
This sequence comes from Paenibacillus sp. FSL R7-277, assembly GCF_000517965.1. Lineage (NCBI taxonomy): Bacteria > Bacillati > Bacillota > Bacilli > Caryophanales > Paenibacillaceae > Paenibacillus > Paenibacillus sp. FSL R7-277. Next base: position 107,610 of record NZ_ASPX01000085.1, on the reverse strand, counting down.
ATCTGCGCTTCGATGATACCAACCCGCTCAAAGAGGATAAGGAGTATGTGGAAGCGATCATCCGTGACCTTGAATGGCTGGGCTGCAGTCCGGGGGAACACATCTACTACGGCTCTGATTATTCGGAGGAGATCTACCGCAAAGCAGAGACGCTCATTCTGAAGGGGAAAGCCTATGTCTGTGATATGATGGCAGCAGAGGTAACGGCTTACCGGGGGACCTTAACCGAGCCGGGGAAGGACAGTCCTTACCGCAGCCGAACGCCGGAGGAGAATCTGCGGCTGTTCCGGGAGATGCGTGCGGGGAGCTATCCGAACGGCGCTAAAGTGCTGCGGGCCAAGATCGACATGGCCTCGCCGAACATGAATTTGCGAGATCCGGTGCTGTACCGGATTATTCATGCCGCGCATTACCGCACGGGCATTGCCTGGTGCATCTACCCGATGTATGATTTCGCCCATCCGATTCAGGATGCGCTGGAAGGGGTGACGCATTCGCTCTGCTCGATCGAGTTCAAGGATCACCGGCCGCTGTACGAATGGGTGCTGAACGAGCTGGACACCCCGGAACCGCCGAGACAGAGGGAATTCGGCCGGGTGAACCTGACCGGAGTGGTTACAAGCAAGCGGCATCTCCGGGCACTGGTAGCCGGAGGCTTCGTGGACGGCTGGGATGATCCGCGCCTGCCTACGCTCAGCGGGCTGCGCAGACGGGGATTCACGCCGGAGAGCATCGAGGCCTTCGTGCGGGAGATCGGCATGGTCCGCAATACGGCGATGGTGGATTTCTCGCTGCTGGAGCATTGCCTGAGACAGGACCTGAAGGCGAAGGTGCCGGCGGTCATGGCGGTACTGGACCCGCTGAAGGTCGTGCTTACCAATTACGCCGCCGAGGCCTCTGAGCTGCTTCCGATCCCTAACAACCCTGAGAATGCCGAGCTGGGTTCAAGAGAAGTACCGTTCTCCGGCACGCTCTACATCGAGCGGGCCGATTTCATGGAGGTGCTTGTGAAGGGCTTCCGCAGACTGGTTCCAGGCGGCGAGGTGCGGCTTAAGGGCGGTTATATTATCCGCTGCAGCGAGGTGATTAAGGACGCTCAGACGGGGGAGGTTCTGGAGCTGCGCTGCACCTACGATCCGGAGACCCGCAGCGGCGGCCCTCTAAGCGGCCGGAAGGTGAAGGGGACTGTGCAATGGGTCTCGGCTGCTCATGCGCTGAAGAGTGACGTATACCTGTATGAGCAGCTGCTGACGGATAACAACGGGCCGAAGGAGGAAGGAGAGAGCTGGGAGGAATACATCAATCCGGGTTCCGTAACCCTGCTTACAGATTGCCTGCTGGAGCCGCTTGCGGGCAACCCTCAGCCCGGGGATACCTACCAGTTCCTGCGTCACGGCTATTTCTGCATCGACAGCAAGCATAGCACAGCTCAGAAGCTGGTGTTCAACAGAATCGTCCCGCTTAAGGACACCTGGAGGGGCAACGCAGGACACGTAAGCAGCAGCGAATAAGTAGTGGATGAATCTAGAATTTGGCGGGTTGTGCGGGCTATGCCAGGCTAACTTCTTAAAAAGTTTAGAATGTTACACAAGCAGCGGTGCTCCTGTTACTGGAGGATCGCTGATTTGCGTATGCGTCTGCCAGGCTAATGGTCGACAAGTGGGAGAAATATCGGACTGGGAGTAAAGCGTTGGCTGTACTTTCTACATTAGATTTCATTGTAATCGTCCAAAAAGCAGCTTCTATTGTAGTTTATACAGGAGATTATTGGGAAAATGGCCTTTGAAAACAAAAACCCGAAAATCAAATGTATGAAATACAACAGAGTGAGTTTTATCGCAAATTATTGTGTAATCTACTGCACAAAGTACAATCACCCCCGGCAGAGGAGTCAACTCGATAATGGGAGCGGGTAATAACATAAGGTTATGAGCCTCACTTTATCGCGTGCCTTTACATAATATGGGTGGAGGATTGGTAGCGCGCGCGGGCATTAGCTCAGGCATTACATGAAAACCCAATGAAAATACATTTACAATTCTCAACTTGAGGATTATAATAAAACCAGATCAAATGTTGCACCAGGGAAACTTTCGTGTGTATAGACAACTTTTTCCGGGCAAGAGGAGGACAGAACATGATGGAGCAAAATACCGCAGTAGAATCATCCCCTATACTAAAAGGTCATATCAATACACATTCGGCACAATCCGTGCTTAATGGAGATGTCAAAGGACTGAAGAGACTTCTTCCTTTTCTGGGCCCGGCTTTTATAGCTTCCGTAGCTTATCTGGACCCCGGCAATTTTGCCACTAATATTACGGCAGGCTCGAAATACGGTTACCTGTTATTATGGGTCATCTTTGCCTCGAATCTGATGGCTGTACTGATACAATCCTTATCCGCCAAGCTGGGCATTGCCACCGGCAAGAATCTTCCGGAGGTCGCACGGGAGAAATTCCCGAAGGGCGTATCGATCTTCCTCTGGATTCAGAGTGAATTGGTCATTATCGCAACCGATCTGGCCGAGTTTATCGGGGCCGCGCTCGGACTGTATCTGCTGTTCGGCATCCCGATGCTGCCGGCGGCCCTGATTACCGCCGTCGGGTCATTCGCCATTCTGGAGCTTCAGCGGCGCGGCTATCGGACTCTTGAGGCCGGCATTGCCGGAATGGTGATGATTGTTGTGCTGGCCTTTGCGTTCCAGGTCATCATGGCGAAGCCGGATGCAGGCAGTATCCTTACCGGGATGTTCACCCCAAGATTCGAAGGTGTCGACAGCATCCTGCTAGCGGCCGGGATTCTCGGCGCGACGGTGATGCCGCATGCGATTTATCTGCATTCCTCGCTGACCCAGAGCCGGGTCGTCGGGATTGATGAACGGGAGAAGAAGCAGATCTTCCGGCTGGAATTCATCGATATCCTGATCGCGATGCTGATTGCCGGTGCGGTGAATATGGCCATGGTGATCGTGGCAGCAGCACTCTTTTTCAAGAATGGGCTGGTCGTTGAGGATCTCGATATCGCCTTCGAGCAGTTCCGCAATCTGGCGGGACCCGTTACAGCCATCTCCTTCGGCCTCGGTCTGCTGATCGCAGGTCTGTCGAGCTCGTCGGTCGGCACGATGGCCGGTGATGTGGTCATGCAGGGCTTCATTAATAAAAAGATCAATCTCTACCTCCGGCGGGCGATTACGATCATCCCACCGCTGACGATCATCGCCTTCGGCATTAACGCGACCAGCGCACTCGTGATGAGCCAGGTGGTGCTCTCCTTCGGGATTGCCTTCGCCCTGATTCCGCTGGTGATCTTCACTAGCGACCGCCAGCTTATGAAGGGACTCGTGAACCACCGTATCACCACCATCCTCGGCTGGATCATCTCCGCCCTGGTGGTGTCGCTGAACCTGTTCCTGGTTGTGGAGATGTTTGTGTAAAGCATTGAACTTGAAGCATGTGTATTGTAACAGAGCAGCGGTCCTCCTAAGAGGGCCGCTGCTCTGTTTGCTGCTGGCGCTGCTGATCACAGGTGATGTGCCTGACCCGAAACAGAATTCCCCTGTTTTTAAACAGTATATCCCATTCATTGCACGGCCTATCCTTTGCTATAATTAATGTGTTTAAGATATTTCGGGATTACAGGTCGCAGAGCCAGGGAGGAAGCCGCCATAACCGGAAGCTGGAGAGGGCTGCGTTCGATCCGCAGCAAGCTGATCGCTACCGTGCTCATCGTGATTGCCCTGCCGACGCTGATCGTGCTGTACAGCTACTTCACAACATCGGTCAGCGTGGTGGAGCAGGAAGTGTATGCTGCCAATCAGAGCCTGATCGAGCAGGCAGCCTTGACGATTAATGATAAAGCCAAACGGATGATTCAGGCGACTTATCTGCTGGAGGCGGATATGGCCCAGTCTTTCGGCTCCAATACCTTCAATTGGGACTACGGGAATGCGGAGGCGATGGGGGCTATTTTTCAAATCCAGAAGAAGATGGGCTATTTAAGGGATATCCTGCTGGATAACAGCGCCTTCATCGGACTTGTCGATGCGGAGGGCAGTGTGGTGACGACCTTATATAATTTCAACCGCCAGGCAACGGGTACGATTATCCGCGAACCCTGGTTCAAGGCGGGGATGGAGCAGAAGGGCTATCCCTATTGGGAGCGGGTCTACCGCCTGCCCGCAGCCCTGGGGTATACCGAGAATGCGCCGGATAAGGAGTTCATGCTGCTGTCGCGTTCCTTTGCGTTCGAATCCTCCAACCGTAACTGGGGATTAAGTGTAGTAGCCATTCCAGTGAGTCAATTCTATGGCATCCCCGCCAAAGGGCTGCCCGATAATACGCAGCTGCTGGTGATGGACACAGCCGGAGCCCTGTATGATATATACGGCAAGCAGCAGTATTCCCTGACGCCGGAGCAGCTGGAAGACTTAAGGAAGAGTCCGTCTGTTACTGGGAAGCTGTCCTTGGGCAAGGAAACCTATCTAATGAATGCGGCTTCAGTCCCGCAGGTGGGCATATCAATAGTCTCCCTGCAGCGGATCGGGGATTTCTCCGCCCAGCTGGATAACTCCCGGACGAAGTCCATTGCCCTGTTCCTGCTGTTCTTCGGCGTGGGGATCATGATCGTGATCTACATCCTGCTGCGCCTGACGAAGCCGCTCTATGCACTGGTGCGCTCCATGAGCAGGGTGGGCAGCGGCAACTTCAGCACCAAGGTTGAGGTGCGCGGCAAGGATGAGATCGCCGTACTCGGAAGCCATTTCAATAAAATGGTCGCGCAGCTGGAGGAACTGGTCCATCATGTGGCGGAGGAGCAGCGGCATAAGGAGGAGGCGCATTTCCAGGCGCTCCAGGCACAGATTAATCCCCACTTTCTGTTCAATACGCTCAATTCCATCAAGCTGATGGCCATGCTCTCGGGGACCAACCGCAATGTCAGCGATATGATTACCGCGCTGGGTAAGCTGATGGAGTTCTCCATGAAGCAGAATACGCTATTCGTAACGCTGGGGCAGGAGCTGGAATATCTGGAGCTGTATATGTCACTGCAGAAGATCCGGTACCACGACGATATCACCGTCTCTATTCAGGTTGCGGAAGAGCTGCTGGATTGCACGGTGCTGAAATTCACGCTCCAGCCGCTGGTGGAGAACAGTATTATCCATGGCTCGCAGCTGCCGCTGCATATCCGCATCGAGGCGGAATGCACCGGTCCCTACCTGCTCATTCATATTAGGGATAACGGCAAGGGGATCTCTGAGGAGACCATGCAGGTAATCTCTAATCAATTGCAGCAGGATCATGTGAAGACGAGCGGCATCGGGCTGCTGAATGTGGACAGGAGAATCAAAATCCACTTCGGGCAGGCCTGCGGCATCCTCCTCTCCCGGCCGGACGGGGGCGGACTTCAGGTGACGGTGCGGATTCCTTATCGGAAGGAGCTTGAAGGATGACAACACGCGTGTTGATTGTGGATGATGAAATTCTGGTGCGGGTGGCGCTCAAGACGCTGATTCCGTGGGAGGAGCACGGCTTTGAGATTATCGGGGAAGCCGCGAACGGCGTGGAGGCTCTGGAGCTGCTGGAACGCGAAGCCTGCCATATCATTCTGTCCGATATCCGGATGCCGGAGATGAACGGTCTGGATCTCATGAATCATGTCCGGGTGAAGTGGCCGGATATAAAGTTTATTATTTTGTCCAACCATAATGACTTCGAATATGTGCAGAAGGCGCTGCGGCTGGGGGCTGCCGATTATACGCTGAAGCTGGCTTATACGCCGGAAGAGCTGCTTGATAAATGCAAGCGGCTTCAGCAGTCCTTCCACAGTGAACAGCAGGAGCGCTCGGAGAAGCATAAGCTGGATTACCGCATCAAGGTGCTGGAGTCGAAATCCGCCGAGCTGACGCTGCTTGACTTGCTTGTGAAGCAAAGGTCGAGGCTGGAGGTGGACCATCTGCAGCGGGACGGGAACCTTCCGGCGTTCGTCCTGGAGGGCTGCCGGGTGATTGTGGCGGGTGTCGACCATTACCGGCAGGTCCTGGAGGAGAATCGGTTCCAGAGTGAGCAGCTGCTCATCTATACGGTCAGCAATATTTTTGCGGAAATATTGAAAAAATATGAAAAGTGCCAGCTGGTGGATATGCATAACCGCAAGCTGGTGATCCTGGCCGGCTCCTATGCGGAAGGGATGCTGGATGAGCTTAAGGCTGCAGGCAGCACCTTTGCCAAGGTCAATGTAAGCTTCGGCGTGTCCGGGGACAGCTGCAGCCCGTATCAGTTAAATGAAGGCTTCCGGCAGGCGGAGCTGGCGCTCGGGCGGCGGTTTTTTCATGAAGACCGTCATATCTTATACCCGCTGGCCGAGGTGGGGGAAGTTCAGCCCAAGGTGAGTATTCTGAGAAGCGGGCACTGGGATACCTTGCTGGAAACGGCGGAAGAGGCTGTGATTCTGGAGGAATTACGGCACTGGACTGCCCGGCTGCAGGCGGAAGAGGCGATGGGGGCCGCCTGGGTCAGGGAGCAGTGGCTGCAGTGGCTGCATCTGGTCTTCCGGCATATGGGGCAGTCCGGGGATATTCTGTATGTCATGCCTGAGCATCAGGGAAGATACCCCTTCGATGTGATCCGCAACGCGGAGACGCTCGGGGAGATCGGCAGCTGGTTTCTGGGCTGGCTTCCGGAAGCCTTAACCCTGACGGGACAGAACAGCCAGCCGGTATACCGTGATGAGGTGAAGCAGATGATCGCCATCATGGAAGAGGAGTACGCCAGTTCACTGAAGGTGGCCGACTTGGCCAGAAGGACGGGGTTTGCCGAGAATTATCTCAGTGTCATGTTCAAGAAGGAGACAGGTGTGAAGATTGTGGATTATCTGACGCAGATCCGCATGCAGAAGGCCCGGGAGCTGCTGCGCAATCCCACCTACAAAATCTATGAAATTTCGGAAATGGTCGGCTATGCCGATTCCAATCATTTCAGTAAGTATTTCAAGAAGATAGAGGGATTATTTCCGCTGGAATACCGCAAAACTGTGATCGGCCGCAAACCGGGCAGCTTGGAAAATCCCTCGAAGACCAAAGAATAAGCCGTTCGTTATTGGGCAGCGCTTTGTTATAACTAAGGTGTGCTTACTGTTCAACTAACGAAAGGGGAAATCATAATGAAGCGTGGATTCACATTAAGCCTGTCCTCTGTCCTGCTGGCAAGTGTGCTGCTAAGCGGCTGCGGAGGCAATAACGGGAATCAGGCCGGCGAACCGGGCAATGCGCCGCAGCAGAGCGCACAGACCTCCGGGAATTCGAAAACGGTTACACTAAAATGGTGGGGCGGCGTGCCTGAAGAGAACGGGCCCAAGGCGGTTGTGGACCGCTGGAACGCGGAGAACACTGACATTCAGGTGGAATATGTCCGGTTCGTGAATGATGATCCGGGCAATGTGAAGCTGGAGACGGCGCTCCTGTCGAATACGGATGCTCCGGACTTATTTGTCAGCTACGCGGACGCCCATCTGGAACGGCGCATTAAGGCCGGAATGGTAGAGCCGCTGGAGGGTCTGATCGAGTCCAGCGGGTTCGACCTGGAGGGAATCATCGGCTCGGAGAACATCACGAAGGTCGACGGAACCATCTATAACCTTCCGGGGTCCAGGGATGTGAAGTTCATCGCCTTCAACAAGGCTTCGCTGGATGCTATCGGAGAGAGCGTCCCGGAGCCGGGCTGGACTTGGGATGACTACGCAGCACTGGCCGGGAAGCTGACCCGGGACGGACAGTACGGGGCGTTCTTCACGCCGACCTGGGAGCCGATTGCCTTCGATGTGCTGAATTCTGCCCAGCCGAAGGATGCTTATTATGCCGCAGACGGCACATCCAACTTCGGGCATGAAGCATTCCGCAAGGGGCTTGAGCTGCAGAAGAAGCTCATTGACGGCAAGAATGTGATGCCTTATGCGGAAGGGGTAGCGAACAAAGCCCAGCCGCAGGATGAGCTGCTGAACGGAAGAGCGGCTTCCACCTATACCTCCGCTTACTTTGTCCGCTACATCAAGGATGACACCGCGTACCCGAACCGCGATTACCAGATTGCCTTTGCGCCAATGCCGCAGTGGACGGCAGGGGGTAATATCAACAACAGCAAGCTGAACGATATGACCTCGATCAATGCCAAGAGTCCGAACAAGGAGGCGGCGATGAAGTTTCTGAGCTGGTTCCTCACCGGGGGGAATACCGAAATGCTGCCCGGCGGACGTATTCCTTCCAGCAAGAAGGCCGATGTCGCGCAGGTGGCGGAAGCCATTATGGGCGACAAGGCCCAGTATTTTGACAAGGAATCCTTCGTGAGTCTGCTGAACACAGAGTATACGAATACAGAGATTACTCAGACTGCGGGGCTGACCGAGATGCGCAAAGCCTTCATGGAAGAAGCCGAGAAGTACTTCATGGATGCGCAGGATCTGGATACTACGGTACAGACGATTAAGCAACGGGCTGACGAGGCGATTGCCGCGGCGAAGTAGACCCGGGTGCAGCCCCTGAGACAGATGAATACGATACATGGCCGTTCCCTGAATATCGGGGAGCGGCTTTTTTTGAACCGCCGGATCAGCAGCAGGCAACTCCAAAGAATATCACGGTTTAAGCACAGTTTATGACATTCAGGGAGCGGGGCTCCGCCTCTATAATACTGGTAAAAGGAGTTGAGTGTATGAGAGAAAAAACGAGGGAGAATATTGCCGGTTATCTGTTTATTCTTCCGAACCTGCTGGGCTTTGCCGCCTTCATCCTCTTTCCTATGGTGTTCAGCTTCGTCCTTATTTTCACGGACTGGGACTACCTCAAAGGAATGGACGGCTTCAGCTTCGCCGGTCTTGACAATATCCTCAAGCTTGGGGGCGATCCCATTGTCTGGAGATCCTTACTGCATAACGTAGTGTTCTCTCTGACAAGTGTGCCTGTGGCGCTGGTGCTGGGCCTGCTGCTGGCCGTGGTGTTGAACAGGTTCGTATATATGAAGACAGCGATCCGTACCATGATTTTTCTGCCGTATATGAGCAGCATTGTAGCCATTTCCGTGGTCTGGAGGGTACTCTACAATCCTTCCCAGGGGCCGGTCAACTCGGTGCTGAAGGCGCTGGGAATAGACCATCCGCCCGGCTGGCTGTCCAGCCCGGACTGGTCGCTCGCGGGAATCATAATCATGACCATCTGGACGTATATCGGCTATGCGATGATTCTGTATATGGCCGGTATCCAGGGGATTTCCAAGGATTTGTACGAAGCGTCAGAGATTGATGGAGCAAGCGGCCTGAAAAGCTTTCTGTACATCACCGTACCGATGCTGAAGCCGACAACCTTTTTGACAGCGGTTACGTTGATCATTTCATCCTTTCAGGTATTCGCCTCTGTGCAGGTGATGACGGGTGGCGGGCCGATGCGCTCCTCCAGCGTACTTGCGCTGTATATCTATGAGCAGGCGTTTGAGCTGCGGAACATGAGCTACGGAGCCACGGTGTCCTGGCTGCTGTTCCTCTTCATCTTCATTGTGACACTGGTGCAGTGGCGCTCGCAGAAAAACTGGCAGGATCAATTCTAGGGAGGAAGGGTGAGGTAGTTGAACAAGCGCAGTGCTTATCTGGTGGCCGCAAAAATATCGATTACAGCTGTATTCCTTCTGATCGGAATTGTGATGATGCTGCCGTTTATCTGGATGCTCTCGGCATCCTTCAAGAACACCTCGGAGCTGTTCCGCTATCCGATCGAATGGATTCCGGATACGCTGAACACCGCCAATTATGAGAAGGTCTGGAACGGGGCCGTTTCCTTCGGTGTGTATTACAAGAATTCGGTCAAAATCACCTTCTTCCAGGTACTGGGCTCGCTGATTACCAGCTCGATGGCCGGATATGCCTTTGCGAAGCTGCGGTTCCGCGGCAAGGAGACGATCTTCCTGCTGTATCTGGCAACCATGATTATTCCCGCCCAGGTGTTCTTTGTCCCGCGGTTCATATTGTTCGACAGCCTGGGTATGGTCAATACACATCTGGCAATTATTCTACCGGGGATGTTCACGGTGCTGGGTACCTTCATCATGCGGCAATTCTTCAGCACGCTGCCCGGCGAGCTGCTGGAAGCAGCCCGGGTAGACGGGGTCGGGTACTGGCGGATGTTCTGGCAGATCTGTCTTCCGCTGACGAAGCCGGCGCTGGTCACCCTGCTGATCCTGACGTTCACCTGGCACTGGAATGAATATGAGAATCCGCTGATTCTGCTGCGGGACCGCGATCTGTTCACCATCCCGCTTGGACTGACCACCTTCACGGATGAGAACGGCACGGATTATCCCCTGATTATGGCCGCTTCCGTATCGGCACTGGCACCGCTTGTACTCGTGGTTACCGTCTTCCAGCGCTGGTTCGTTGAGGGGATTGCCAGTACGGGGCTTAAAGGCTGAGGAGCTGGAGGGTTGGAGAGTTAAGAGATGAGGAACTGAGGTGCCGCAAATTTGCAGTTACAAACAGGAGAGGGATGACGTTATGATGCACAAAAAGGAACAGTATGAGTTCGCAGTGATCGGCGGAGGCATGGCCGGATTCTGCGCAGCCGTTGCTGCTGCCCGGCACGGGGCGAGGACCTGCCTGATTCAGGACCGGCCGGTATTCGGGGGCAACAGCTCCTCAGAGATCCGGGTGACGCTGCACGGGGCTGCGGCCTTTCATACGTATGCAAAGGAAACGGGAATTATCTCCGAGCTGTTTATTGAGGAACGGGCGCGCAACCATGAGGAGATTACCGAGAACGGCTGGACGAACAGCGTCTGGGATATGACGATGTATGATATGGCCTTAAGCACGCCGAATCTGTCCTTTCACTTGAATACCTCCGTTCATGAGGTCGTGATGAAGGATGACAAGACCATTCAGTCCATCCTGGCCCGGGTTGCTAATGCGGAGACGAATCTGGAGATTACGGCGGATCTGTTCATTGACTGCACCGGGGATGGCGTGATTGCCGATCTAGCCGGCTGTGAGTGGAGAATGGGCACGGAGGGGCGGGACGAGTTCAACGAGCCTCATGCTCCCGAGCAGGCGAGCGGGAACACGATGGGGAATTCGATACATTTCAAGGCCAAAGATATGGGGCGGCCGGTGCCCTACACAGCCCCGGAGTGGGCAACCAAATATGAGGATGCGGCTTATTTCTACGATCAGGGTCGCATACCCTACGATATCCGCAGCGGATACTGGTGGATCGAGATCGGCGTGCCCTGGCATACGATTACGGACGCCGAGGATATCCGGCATGAGCTGACTAAGCATACGCTGGGCATCTGGGACTGGATCAAGAACCGTGATCCCCGGACGAAGGAGCTTGCGGCGAACTACGCGCTGGACTGGATCGGGCAGGTGCCGGGTAAGCGGGAGAGCCGGCGGATTATGGGCGAATATTTCATGACCGAGCATGATCCGGTGAACCGCAAGGTGTTCGAGGACGAGATCGCCTACGGCGGCTGGTTCCTGGATTTGCATACCCCGGGCGGCCTGCTGGCCGCGACCAGTGAGCATGCCAGCTCCGAAGGCTACAACGAGACTTCCGACTATGCGGTCAAAAGCTACTGCGGCCCCTATGGCATCCCCTTCCGCATCATGCTGGCCCGGGATGTGGATAATCTGATGATGGCGGGCCGCAATGTCAGCGTGACGCATGCCGCGCTGGGGACTGTGCGCGTCATGGCGACCGGCGCGCTCATGGGCCAGGCTGCGGGGACAGCATCGGCCATTGCCTTGAAGAAGGGCATCGCCATCAAGGCAATGACCACGGAGGGCATGCAGGAGCTGCAGCAGACGCTGCTGCGCGACGGCTGCTTCCTGCCGAACGCGGAGAACCGCGATGCGGGTGATCTGGCCCGGCAGGCTGCGGTCTCGGCCAGCAGCGAGGTGGCGGTCTACGGCGCAGGGCCGGAGACCGGAACTTACCTGCCGAAGCTGAGCGAATGGAATGACCGCAAGGACTGGAGCGGGCAGGATGAGCTGCTGCTTCGAAGACGCGGCCAATGGATCGCCGTGTCCTCCCCGCAGATCGACAGCCTGGCGGTCTGCCTGAGCAACATTACGGACCAGCCGCAGGAGGTGGAAGCTGTACTGCTCCAGGTGGACCATATATGGGACTACCGCTTGGAGCCCGAGGAGGGGCGGCTGGCCTCCTGCACCCTGACCATTCCGCCGGGAGGCAGGCACTGGATCGAATGGGCCAGCCCGGCCGGAGCTGCAGAGGGGCTGAAGCCGGGCAGGTATATCCGGCTGGATCTGGCCGCGAATCCCCAGGTCATCTGGCATGCGGCAGGCTCGATAATCCCCGGCCATATCAGCGCCTTCGAGATGGGCGGCGGCAGAATGCGGCGCTTCGAGAAGGGCATGACGATGAGCTACCGCATCGCTCCACCGCAGCAGCCGTTCGGCGCAGAGAATATTGTGAGCGGGGTTACCCGTCCTTACCGCTATACCAACCTCTGGCGCTCCGATCCGGTGCAGCCTTTACCGCAGTGGCTTCAGCTCGACTGGGCAACCGAGCAGCAGATAGGTACGGTGGAGATTACCTTCGCCGGACATATATTCCGTGAGTACCATGCCTACGGGCCCTTCTACCGTGATCCGCAGTGTGTGAAGGAGTACCGTATCCAGTCATGGACGGGCGGAGAATGGATCGATGTCATTCATGCTACGGATAATTATCAGCGCCAGGTGCGCCACAAGCTGCCGGACGCTATTCGGACGGAGAAGCTGCGGATCGTAATCGAAGCTACGAACGGCGACCCTTCCGCAGCTGTGTATGAAGTGCGCTGCTATGAATAGAGCGGATTCTGAACAAACCTAATTCCAGTAAAGGGTGAAGGATTCATAGAGTGACTTTGTTGCTGAACGTGGCTGAAGGATCGCCGGGAGGAGCAGGAGGTGTCCCTGATATTACTGGTCAGAGGCTGGATGTATGCGAAACACCGAATATAATATGCTGGCGTGGGGTGAGTGGGCCAAATGTATGCGGAAATCCGAATACAATCGGTGCTGCTGCGATGAAGTATGGGCTCCATGCTCCACAGCCAGTACCATTAATAGAGGAATCCTGAAGGAAGTGCAACAATGCTATCCATACAATCGGTCGGTGAGAGAAAACGCTCAGAATTGGCAAGAGATAGCGGCGAACGTAAATGAAGAGCAGAAGTGCACTTGAATCTGTGTTTGTAACTTCCCCTCTTAAACAGCGGAGCGTGCTCACCGAGCATCGTACGTAAATCCTGCGCATAACAAAAGAGGTGTCTCAATTGCCGTTTGCCGGCTTCTGAAGACACCTCTTTTCTGTTAAAGGATTAGCCCCCTATTGCTTCACAATATCCTGCACCGCTTTATCCAGCTTCTCCAGCAGCTGGTCATGGTTCAGCTGGCCGCCGAGGTATTCCTGCATGGCAGCGCCGAAGCCCTGGGTCACGCCGTCAGGGAACATATCCCAGTTCCAGCCCAGCGCGTTGCCGGATTTCTCCTGCACGGCAACGGCAACCTGGCCGATATCAGCAGCGTCTGCGGTGATATTTGCTTCCGCCGGGATGAACTTGAACTCCTTGGTCAGATACTTCTGGCCGGTTTCCGAGCTGACCATCCAGTTCAGGAAGGCCTTGGCTTCCTCCGGATGTGCGGATTTGCTGTTCACGATATAGTTGTTAGGCACGCCTACCAGGATGGTGCCTTCTTCGTTATTGATCGGGAGCGGGAGGAGGCCCAGGTTCAGAGCCGGATCGATTTTGTCGATATCGCCTTGCGTCCAGTTCCCCTGCAGCATCATGGCGGCCTTGCCGGAGGCGAATTCAGCCACCTGGGTCGCGTAATCGGTAGTCATCTTGTTATCTTGGGCATTATCGAAGATCACATCTACGAGATCCAGCCACTGCTTGAAGACAGCATTGCCCTTAATAGTCTGTTTGCCCGCCTTCACATCGTCAATGAACTGCTTCGGATCAGGCTGGTGCGCCATGCCCACGTTAACGAGGTGAATCCCCATCGACCACCACTCATTGGTCGCTTCAAACGGCGTGATGCCGGCGGTCTTCAGCTTGGCTACAGCATCCTTGAGCTGCGGGAGTGTCTTGGGCTCTTCCGTTATGCCGGCTTTGGCGAACAGATCCTTGTTGTAGATCAGCCCGTAGCCTTCTACATTCATAGGCATACCATAGAGCTTGCCGTCTACAGTTGCCGGTGTTTTGGCGGTCGGAATCAACTGGGCGGCCCAAGGCTCATTACTCAGGTCGGTGGCACGGTCCATATAAGGAACAAGAGCAGTATAACCGCCATTATTGAAAATCTCAGGCTCAGAGCCGGAAGCGATCTCCGCCTTCAGCAGCGCGCCGTAATCCTCACCGCCGCCATGCGTTTCGACCTCCACCTTCACCCCCGTCTCCTTCTCATATTCTTCAGCGAGTGCATTCAGCTGCTCGGCAATCTCCACCTTGAACTGGAACATCTTGATCGTGACATCCTTGGCAGGCGTTTTGCCGGCTTCCGGTGCTGCGGATTCGGTTGACGCGTTAGGAGCATTCGTAGCGCTTCCATTGCCCGCGGAATTCGTATTGCCGCTGTTCCCGCAACCTGCGATAATGAGGGTGCAAACGGTTGCCATGATGAACGCGAACTTTCTTTTCATAGAATAACCTCCCTGGTCTGTGGTTCTTGCTCTTAGAGCGTAAAGGAATGGATAGATGACTTACACTTCATATGTTGCTCGAAAAAGTGGATATTATTGCTGCAAAGGAAAGCAGGCCGAGTGATCATCCCTTAATGGAGCCTGCAGTCACGCCTTCCACAATATAACGCTGGAGCGACAGGAAGAACAAGAGAATAGGCGTGATCGCCATGACGAGACCCGCAAGGGCCAGATCCCACTTCTTGGTGTACTGTCCGAAGAACTTGGTCACAGCTACGGGCAGGGTCGTCAGATCCTTATTCCCGCCGATCACCAGGACAGGCAGCAGATAGTCATTCCAGATCCACAGCGTATTCAGGATAATGACGGTTACAATAATCGGCAGCAGCAGCGGGAAGACGATCCGGAAGAACACGCCGTACGGATTCGAGCCGTCCACCCGCGCGGCTTCCTCCAGCTCCAGCGGCACCGTCTTGATGAACCCGTGGAACAGGAAGACCGACAGCGGCATCCCGAAGCCGAGATAACAGGCCACAATGCCGTACAGCTCGCCGCGCAGCTCCAGCAGGCTGGTCACCCGGACCAATTGCAGCATGAGTGACTGGAACGGAATGATCATCGCCGAGACCAGCAGCAGGAACACGAAGGAATTGAAGCGCGTCGGCTTGCGCACAATCTGGTAAGCGGCCATCGAGCTGAACAGGACGATGAAGATTACGCTTAGAATCGTAATGGTCAGAGAATTGAAGAAGGCCTGCGGGAAGTTGATGGCATCCCATACCTTGGAATAGTTACTCCAGTGGAACACCTGCGGCCAGGAAGCGGCATCGATCAGGATGTCCTTCAGCCCCTTAACCGAATTACTCAGGACCAGATAGAACGGTGACAGGAAGACAATAGCCAGCAGAATGGCGGCAATTTCGAGGATGAAGTTGCCCGGGCGGTAGCGGCTGCTGTTCATTAGGCGGACACCTCTTTTCGTTTGGTAAGCCAGACCTGGGTGACGGTAATCAGGGAGACGGCGGCGAAGAAGAGCAGCGCTTTGGCTGTACCCAGACCATACCGGTTGTTGATCAGTGCCTCCGCATAAATGTTATAGGCCAGCGACTGGGTCGAGGTGCCGGGTCCGCCTTTGGTCAGCGACAGGTTGAGGTCGAACATTTTGAAGGCATTGGAGGTCGTCAGGAACAGGCAGATGGTGATCGCCGGCATAATCAGCGGGATGTAGACGCTCTTGAACAGCTGCGGAGCGCGGGCACCGTCTATGCGGGCAGCTTCAATGAGATCCTTCGGAATCCCGGCCAGCCCGGCAATATAGATGACCATCATATAGCCGGCTGTCTGCCAGACGAACACAATGACCAGCCCCCAGAACCCGGTGCTTGGCGTCCCCAGCCAGGGCAGCTGGAAGAACGAAATCCCGGTCAGCTCGCCGATCGTAGCGAAGCCCTTGGTGAAGATGAATTGCCAGATGTAACCGAGCAGAATGCCGCCGATCACATTGGGCATGAAAAAGACGGTACGGAGCAGCTTCTTCGTCTTCAGCGTCGTCATTAGAATGAAGGCCAGCAGCAGTGCAAGCACGTTGGCAGCCACAACCGAGATCACGGTGAAGCGCAGGGTGAAGACCAGGGACTCCCAGAACTTATCGTCATTCATGAAAATCCGTTTCCAGTTGGCCGCGCCGGTCCAGACTGCTTTGTCCAGATCCAGCCCGTTCCAGTCCGTCGAGGAGTAGTAGAAGCCGAGGAAGAACGGGGTGACCACAATGGTCAGGAAAAAGAGCAGACAGGGGCCGAGAAATACGATTTGCTGTCCCCAGCCGCGCTGTATACCTAGAGTTTTTCTCATATGGATTCTCCTTAGGGTAAGATAACTACGGGTTCACAGCTTGATTATAGAAAGCCCGGGCCACCGCTAACACTTCATTTCATGCCGGGAAAAGTGGATTATATTGCAGGCCATACGGCTCACACAACTTGTAGGAGGTTCCCCCATGTTCAAGAACAGCATCCGGACACGGCTGATGGCCTTAGTGCTGCTGGCGTCAGTGATCCCGTCAGGCATCTCTGTGACCTTCTCTTATCTCTATACGAGGCAGTCGGTTACGGACCAGTCCGTGAAGCAGAATACGAAGCTGCTGACGCTGGGGGAGGCGAATCTCCGGAGCTATTTCAGCGGCATGAACCAGCAGGCGATGTCGCTCTACAGCGGGATCAATGTTCCCAGCTCCTTCTATACCACCCTGCTTACCGCCAAAAGCGCTGCCCAGGCCCCGCCCGGCACGATTCTGCCGGACACCCGGGCCATCATCTCCACCCAGCTGTACAATCTGTTTCTCTCCGACCGCAATACGTATCAGATTCATCTGTATGTGAGGGCCGCCAGGCAGTCCAATCTGCTGCTTAAGGGATTTTTCCGCCGTGAGGATAATGCAGACTATGCCGCCAAGGGGCAAGCCGGAGGGACTTACCGCCCGTATCTCGAAGTGACGCATATGGATCATCAATACGGAGTGAAGTCCGGCTTCCCCAATCTGAAGCCGGGGAGCGTGCCGGTCTTTACGGCCCATTTTCCCATCTACCGGACCCCTAGTGACAGCGTACTGGCAGATTTGTCGGTCGATTATACGCTGGGGGAGCTGGAGGGGATCGTGGAGTCGATGTACAATTCGGACACAGAGCGCCTGTATGTGCTGAATGAGCAAGGCGAGGCGCTGTTCGCTTCCGATCCGGACTGGATCGGGAAGCCGGTCGCAGCGGGCTGGAGCCGTCTCCCCGCAGAGCAGGACAGCGGGCATTTCGCCTGGAAGAAGGACGGCTTCCAGGGGATCGTAATGTACAAGCAGATCAAGGCCCCTTTGTTCAGCGGAAGCATTATCAAGCTGGTGCCCTATGAGGATCTGTACACAGACGCAAGGGTGATTACCCGGTTCAATATGGGCATCGGACTGCTGTTCCTGCTGATCGGAGGCATCAGTGCCGTGCTGATCTCCATCGGCTTCACCCGTCCGATCAAGAAGCTGATTCACTTCACGCAGAAGGTGCAGACCGGCCAGCTGGATGCGCATATGGATGCCGAGCGGGAGGACGAGTTCGGGCTCCTCACCCGCAAGATCACCGGCATGACCCGCACGATCAATGAGCTGATCGTTAAGGAATACCGGCTGGAGCTGGCGAACAAGACGAATCAGCTGAAGGCGCTCCAGGCCCAGGTGAACCCGCATTTTCTCTACAATGCGCTGCAATCCATCGCCAGCCTGTCCTTGCGCTATAATGCGCCGAAGGTGTATGATCTCATCTATTCCCTGGGCAGTATGATGCGTTATTCGATGAATACCGAGCGGACCCAGGTGCCGCTGCGGGATGAGATTGAGCATGTGCAGAACTATATGATTCTGCAGACGGAGCGGTTCGGCGAAGAGAATCTGCAGCTTGCGGTCGAGGCGGGGCCGGAGACTCTGGAGCTGATCCTGCCGAAGATGATCCTGCAGCCGATTGTAGAGAATATCTTCAAGCATGCCTTCGCTGACGGGATAAGCGGGGGGCTGATCCAGATAGAGTGCAGGCTGGAGGGGGCGGCCAGGCTGGTGCTTGCCGTGAAGGATAACGGCCGGGGCATGAGCGCGGAGCGGCTGGAGGAGATTACGGCCTGCCTCAGAGGCAGCAGCCAGCCGGACCAGGAGGAGATCGGCCTGTACAATGTGCTGGCCCGCCTGCGGCTGCAGTTCGGCAGCGCAGCGGAGATGCAGCTTAAGAATAATGAAGACGGCCAGGGGCTTACCGTTACGCTGATTATTCCGCTGGAGGAGATCGACGGTTAATTCCGGCGGCTTTTGCGAATAGAGACTATTTCTTGAAGGAGCGGCTGAGATGAAGGTGCTGATTGTAGATGATGAGAAGCATGTGCGGGAGGCCATCCGGTATTTTGTTCCGTGGGACAGCTATAACATCTCTGGGATCTATGAGGCAACCAACGGGCAGGAGGCGACACGGATTATGCAGGAGCATCAGCCGGCTGTCGTCTTCACGGATATGCGGATGCCGCTGATGGACGGGGCGGAGCTGCTGGAATGGCTGCACCGTCATTATCCGCATACGAAGACGATTGTCATCAGCGGGTATCAGGATTTCAATTATGTGAAGCCTGCTATCGTATACGGCGGTACGGATTATCTGCTGAAGCCGCTGAACAGCAAGCAGCTGATTGCCTCTGCGGAGCATGCCTTCAAGCTGTGGATGGAGGAGGAGGCAGAGCGGAAGCGGCGCCAGCGCCAGAACATGCAGCTGAACGCGCTGCGTCCGCTCTACTGGGACAAGATGCTGTCCGATCTGGTGAGCGGACAGGCCTCGTTCCATGAGCTGAAGCTGGCCCTCTGTGAAGAGCTGGGAATGCCGATTGGGGCGCAGGAGTGCAGGATCGCCGTCATCCCGCTGCAAGGTGCAGACTGCCATCTGCTCCAGAGATTTCGCGGTGATGTGGCCTTGACGGCCTTCGTGCTGGCCAATGTCTGCAATGAAGTGATGGCAGAGGGCCAGAGCGGCTACGCCTTCCGCAACTGGCAGGGCGGGGGCGAGCTTGTAGTGCTGCTGTGGAGCGCTGTAGTGCAGGCGGAGGAGATACTTACCCACATGAATGAAGTCATCCGCCAGGCGTTCGGTGTTCAGCTGGATATCGGGCTTAGTCCGCTGAACCCGTTGCCGGAGGGGCTGCGGCCAGCTTTGGAACAGGCAGGCCAGGCGCTTGCGGAGCGGAATCTATTGCAGCGGGACGGGCGCATTCATCCCTTCAGGAAGCGTGGGGAAGAGAGTGGACCTGTAAACGACTACGGCCTGGAGGAACGGCTGGACAAGCTTAGAGTCGCCGTCTTGTCAGGCGATCAGGAGCGGATGGAGCGGGTGGCGGAGGAGTGGGCCGGACATCTGGCCGGGCTGCCGCTGCTCACGGAGAGCAGTCTGCTGCATCAGCAGACGGAGATGCTGGACATTCTGAGGCGCTGGCGGCCGGAGGCAGAGATTAGCCTGGAGTGCTGTTATGACGCTGAAGGACTGTTCTCGGTGGAGAACTGGCAGTGCCGGCTGAAAACGCTGCTTCACCACTTGTCCAAGGGCAGCCCGCAGACGCCGGATAGCCGGCTCGTCCAGGAGATCAGGGAGTACCTGGACCGGAACTATGCGCAGGAGATGACGCTGCAGCATATTGCGGAACGCTTTTTCATCAGCAGGGAGAATGTGTCGCGCAAGTTCAAGCAGGTCACCGGGGAGAATCTGTCGGATTATCTGACCGGCCTCCGGGTGGAGAAGGCGAAGGCGCTGCTTCAGAATACGAATCTGCGGCTGTCACAGATCGCGGAGCTGGTGGGCTATGAGGATGAGAAGTATTTCAGCCGTGTCTTCAAAAAAAACGCCGGAATCACGCCAAGAGAATACCGCAAGCAGGAGGAAGAAGCCTGAGTATGTAAGGTTCACGGACTGCCTGTCAGCATTTCCCGGCCTGCAACCGATAATAGCTATATGGGCAATAAATACATAGCTGCGGTTATTGGGGAGGGCTGGATAGTATGGACAATGATCTGGGAAGAACGATTAAGAATGACCTGATTAATGCCTACGGAGTGACTGTAATTCCGGCGGGAAGCAGACTGAATGCCGAGCATCTGGAGCTTATCCGCAAACAAAAAATCGACAGGTTCGACATTCTTTTTGCAGATGAGGCTGACCAGGCGCCCCCCTATCAGAAGATGGTCAACAGTACAGTGGACCTGTCCAAGGAATTATTCGAATCTTACCGAATCTCCCGCAAAATCCCGCTGGCGGATATCCGCAAGGAGGTGCTTCCGGTCATCCAGGAGATCTCGCGCAACCCGGATATCTTCGCCTTGTTCCATTCGGTGCAGGGCAAGGATGATTATACATATGAGCATAACATCGGCGTTGCAGTGCTCTCTACCCTAATCGGCAGATGGCTGGAGATGAGTGAAGCGGAGCTGTCCGTGCTCTCCATGGCTGCAACCCTGCATGACATCGGCAAGCTGAAGATACCCTCAGAGCTGCTGAATAAGCCCGGCAAGCTGACGGACGAGGAATACACCCAGGTGAAGAAGCACACGGTCTACGGCTACGAGATCCTCAAAGAAACCACCGGAGCCAATTCACGCATTGCCCTGGTGGCGCTTCAGCATCATGAGCGAAATGACGGGAAGGGGTATCCGCTGGGGCTGAAGGACGAACAGATCGATCCGTACAGCAAAATTGTGGCCGTGGCGGATATTTTTCATGCGATGTCCAGCAAGCGCCCGTATCATGAACCGACGCCGTTCCATATGATTGTGGATCAGATGAGAAGAGGCAGCTTCGGCGCGCTGGACCCGCATATTGTAACCGTTTTTCTGGAAAATATCGTGAAGCGGTCTGTTGGGCGTGAAGTGGTCCTAACCGATGGCCGGGTCGGCGAGATTGTCTACTTGAACCCCCATGATATCGAGACTCCGCTGATCCGCATCGGGGATGAATATATTGATCTCAGCAAAAGAACGGAGCTTAACATCCGGGAAATCAGTCTCTGATTCTTGGCTACTTGTTGAAATAATCGGCCACTCCCTCAGCGACCGCCTGAGCCGCCTTTCGCTGATAAGCCGCCTTTCGCACAATCGATTCGTCGTACGGGTTCGACAGGAAGCCCAGCTCTACAAGGGTGGCCGGCAGCGGGTTCTCCCGCAGAATATGATAGTCGCCGAAGGAGAGGCCGTTGCTGCGCAGGCCGATGCCCTCACCCAGCCGGGTCTCCACTGCCCGGGCCAGCCGCAGGTCGTTCTGCTGCGAATAGAAGAAGGTCAGCGTGCCGGAGACATTCTTCGGTGATGAATTATAATGAATGCTGACAAAAGCATCCGCACCGAGCTGCCGCCCAAGCTGCACCCGCTGGGAGAGCGCAGGCTTCTGGTCCCCGCGGGTCCGGGTCATCTCCACTCTGGCTCCCTTGGCGGTCAGATAATCCCGCAGATACAGGGAGGTCTGGAGCGTCAGATCCTTCTCCATCGTGTTATAGGTTGTCCCGAGCATGCCCGGATCGGTGCCGCCGTGGCCAGGGTCCACTATGATCAGCTTGCCCCGGATACTGCCGGATTTCCGTACGACACTCGAAGTCTGGCTATTCGAGCTGACCGTGCTTGCGCTGCGGACGGTTCCGCCTGACAGATACCCGGAGGATACCCAGCCGACGGTTCCTCCGGCGGTGCGGACCCGTGACCATTCTCCCTGACGGAGCAGGAGTGTCACCTTGTTGCCGGATTGCAGGGAACCGACCACCTCATAGCCGGTTCCCGGCCCGCTGCGGATACGCAGGGAAGACGCGGTCACGACAGCCGTTCCGCTGGAGGCCGCTGTGGTCTTAACCGCCGCCTTGGCCGATGCCTTGGAGGCGGTGGCACTGGAAGAGGTGCTGGCGGAAGAAGTGCTGGTGGACGAGCTTCCGCTGGTACGCTTCAGATAATAACCGGCTACCCAGCCGGAGACAGAGCCGGCCCGGACCTTGAGCCAGCCATGCTGCTCCTCAGTGACGGTAACGGTAGCTCCGGCAGCCAGAGAGCCTGTGACGGCAGCGTTTGCAGCAGGCTCACTGCGTACATTCAGTGAGCTAGCGTACACTTTGGCTGTGTAAGCAGTTGCAGCATAAGCGGTAGAAGACGGCAGGACAGGTGCCAGTATGGATGAAGTCAGAAGACAGGCTGACAGGACTGCAGTATGTAATTTTTGTCGCATACAAATAAATCCTCATTTCCCGGAGAGATAACAATCTATTACCCGTTTCATCGGCAGGAGAATACCGAAAATTTAAAATTGAAGATAAATACCTACTCCAACTACCGCTAACAACGATGATGATTACAGTACTCTCATCTTCCTCTGCGGCTGCCCAATATCGCCTGAAGCCCTATTCGTTGGCAGGAAATGTCTGTATAATTATTACATATTGGGGAAACAGACAAAGGAGTGCCGCCGTGATCAGACCTAGATTATTCATTGGTTCTTCCAGAGAATCTATCCGCTATGCCAGGGCTATCCACGAACAGCTGAAGCGGACCGCTGAGGTCCATCCGTGGTATGCCGCTGCTTTCCGGCCGAATGAATACACCATGGAAGCGCTGGAGCGGAATCTGGATATCAGCGATTTTGCCGTCTTTGTGTTCTCGCCGGATGATGTAGCCCGGATTAGGGGTAAATATTATTATGTGACCCGGGACAACACCCAGTTCGAAATGGGCCTGTTCTGGGCGCGGCTGCGGCGCGGCCGTGTCTTCTGCCTGCTGCCGGATCAGGTACCCGCGCGCAGTGATCTGATTCCGGGTGAGAATGTGGAAGAGTATCATCTGCTGTCGGATCTGTCGGGACTAACCCCGCTGGAATATGAGTGGCAGCACGAGAATGTTACAGCAGCGGTGGATGTGAGCTGTGGCAAGATCATCGACAGCATTCAGGCGCAGGGGATGTACCACGACCCGGCTGTAGAGCTGTTGCAGCTTCGGGCAGAGCTTAGGCGAAAAGAAAGTATCCTTCACTTCTTTTGGCAATATAATAATAATGTAACGCCACCCCAGGCAGCCGAGAAATATCAGGCACTGAGCGAAGCCGTCCGCAATTCATTCCTGCCCCCGGAGGATTGCCGGGTCATCGGAGCCGCCATGTGGCGGGCTGAAGCGGAAGCGGGCCTGAAGCAGGTCGGCGGCAATGTGGGACGCGGGCAGATGTATCCGTTCGCCGCCTTCGAGGACGGAAGCGTGAAGCCAGGGGTGCTGGATGCTTTTCTGGCAAAAGAATGGACTTTTTTACAGCGTACGGAAGTTGCGGAGGTATATATCCTATGCTATCCTTTAGGGGAGAACCATGTGCTGTCCGTGCACTTCTCGGGAAATCAGAGATTATCGGGAGAGGATATTACAGCAGTCGTGGCCTATAACCGGGATTTGTTCCGCACCGTCAATCATTTAGTGGGAGGGGACTAACAGGATGAAGAATATGAAGAATGCCGTTAGTGTATCCAGTACTGTCCGCCGGTCTGCAAGCGGTGACGGCAACAGCGCAGGAGGCAAAGGCCGCTCCCGACGCAAATCCGGCCCCAAGCTTACGCCCTCAGCGTCAAGCGTGTATTTGGCACCATCCGTGGAGGGTGGAGACGACGAGTACAAGAAGCTGGTCAGCGGTAAAGTGGATAATAACAAGCCTTCATTTGCCTGAACATTGGCTAAATCATACTATTGAACAGGTCCCCAGCAATCGCTGGGGGCTTTTTTTGCTGTTTGAGGAACGGCGGCCAACGACTTAGGGAATGCGAAGTTATGCGCTCTCCTGATGGGCTTGCTCACTCACATCCGTGGCATCCTCCGTCAGCCGGGTCTTGAAATTAAACTAATAAGGGATAATTAAGGGGACTCCGCCGGAAGTGGGCTGGATGGGGAAATTAAAGGGATAAATCCCATTGATGACGCTGAAAAGTGGGCTGGACGGGGGAATTAACGGGATAAATCCCTTTGGTGACGCTGAAAAGTGGGCTGGACGGGGGAATTAACGGGATAAATCCCATTGATGATGCTGAAAAGTGGGCTGGACGGGGGGATTAAAGGGATAAATCCCATTGCTGACGCTGAAAAGTGGGCTGGACGGGGAAATTAAAGGGATAAATCCCTTTGATGGTGCTGAAAGTGGGCTGGACGGGGGAAATGAAAGGGATAAATCCCGTTGGTGGGCTGAAGGTAGGCTGGATGAGGAGTGCAAGTTAGCTAAATGAGCAAATCAGGAGCAAAGTGCCCCTGAATCGAGCAAAAGTTGGCTAAATGAGCGAATGAGGAGCACAAGTGCACCTGAATCGAGCAAAAGTTGGCTAAATGAGCGAATGAGGAGCACAAGTGCCCCTGAATCGAGCAAAAGTTGGCTAAATGAGCGAATGAGGAGCACAAGTGCACCTGAATCGAGCAAAAGTTAGCTAAATGAGCAAATCAGGAGCACAAGTGCACCTGAATCGAGCAAAAGTTAGCTAAATGAGCAAATCAGGAGCACAAGTGCCCCTGAATCAAGCAGATGTTAGTTAAATGAGCCAATCAGTTAGGCGGCGCCCCATCAAGCGCAATGGCCCCTATTGCGCGGAGGAAATTCCGCGCTGCTTCTTCGCAACCTCGCGGCGCACCACCGGGGCGACCTCGGTGGCGAGCAGCTCGATGGCGGCGGCTACTTTGGCGTAAGGCAGGCCGCCGATGTCTAGCTGGGTCATGAAGCGGTTATGGCCGAACAGCTCATGCTGATAGAGAATCTTCTCGATAATCTGTTGCGGGCTGCCCACGGCCAGGGTGTTGTCCGGCGAGGTGAACCGGCCGAACTCGCTGCGGGAGATCCGGTACTCCTGACCGGGGCGCGGGCTGATCGCATTACGGTAGCTGTAGTAATAAGGGTAATACTCATCCAGTGCCTGCTGAGAGGTCTTGGCGATGTAGCCATGGCTGGTGATGGCAATCTTCAGGTCCTCCGGCTGGTGGCCGGCGGCTGCCCCGGCGCGGCGGTAGGTGCCGGCCAGATTCTGGAAGGGCTCCGGGCTGCCGCTCAGGATAGCGATAGCCATGCCTATGCCAAGGGCCCCGGCCTTCTCGGCACTTTCGGCTGAACCGCCGATGCCGACCGAGAGCGGCAGTCTCTGCTGCAGCGGACGTGGAGCGATTTCGGCGTTATGCAGCGGGGAGCGGAATTTGCCCTTCCAGTTCATAACTTCATGCTGGTTCAGTGTGAGCAGCAGGTCGAGATTCTCGCTAAACAGCTGCTTGTAATCTTCCAGCTCGTAGCCGAACAGCGGGAAGGATTCCAGGAAAGCGCCGCGTCCGGCAATGATCTCGGCCCGACCGCCAGACAAGAGGTCCAGGGTGGCGAAATCCTCGAAGACACGGACCGGATCAATGGTACTTAGCACGGTCGTAGCGCTGGTAAGCTTGATCCGCTGTGTAACCTGGGCAATAGCTGCCAGGACAACGGGCACCGATGAGATTACGAAATCCAGCCGATGATGCTCGCCTACGCCGAATACATCCAGTCCGGCTTCATCGGCCAGCTTCGCGGCTGCAATGACTTCCTGCAGGCGTTGGGCGGGGCTGATCCGCTGCCCTGTATGGCAGTCGGTAACAATATCGCCCAATGTATAAATGCCGAATTCAAACTCCGGTAGGCTTGCTTCTTTTTCTTGAGCATCCGCTTGTGTATTTGCTTGCGCATTAGCTTGTGCATTCCCTTGATTGTTCATGATACAGACCCCTTATCATCCAGAATTAGTGAGCAGCAGTTATTTTGTAAGCTTGTCCGTTAGTGCAAGGATATAGCCTAGTATATCACAATTACTTACTAATTGTAAGTATATGAGTGGAAGTTTGTAATGCTTGTCCTGCGGTAACTTGTAATATTGGGCACCATATGTATGGAAGCTATTGTGTCTGCAAACGGAGTGTCCGAAGAAAATCCTATAAAGTTTTATATATACTAACTGGGCGGTTGATATTATACTAAGTTGAACGAACCGTTTCTTCAGCAGGCGGAGCGTCTCCCCAAATCTACACACAGACACTAGAATATTATGCTGGAGGAAATTGAATGAGCACTACAGAACTTACTAGCCAACTTTCCAGTTTCACAGGAAGGCTACTGCGGGAACGCTTCGGGAAGGGACCTGAATCGATACATGCCTCTATCGGGGAGCAATGTATAGCACTGCATATCCGTAATTTCATCGGACCTGTGGAGAGGTTTTTATTGAATAAGGAAGAAGAACAGGCGTTTCGTTATACACGGGAGCTTCTGATGAAGTCCCTGCTTCCCGAGCTTGCAGCATACCTGAAGGAGAGCCTGGCTATTGAGGTCGGCGAGCTTTTTTATGATTGGGGCATTCATAATGCATCGGGTATGATCGTGGCACTAATCAAGAATGACGACGTACCGATTGATGATTATGCCGGGCGTGAAGAAGTCCATACCCAGATTAACGAGGTGACCAGGAAGGTCCAAAAGGAACCGGTCCATACAGACTCCTGGTGGCTGGGACCCCGCATTCTGATAATCAAGCGCGAAGGCATCATGATTCCTTTGGAGAAGGAATTGATTGGCCTCGGCTACGAGAATACACTGAAGACCACCAAGCGCAAGATGGAGAAACGATATTTGGAGGATACCACCACGATAGCCCCGATGCTCGGCAAAGAGCTGGCGGATATTTATGTGGATTGGGATTTCGACAAAGATACCAGCGTGATAGCCTATACTTTTCACTAAAGTCTAACCATATATGAGGTGGAAATGAGTCGGACATGCAAATGAGCCGAACATGAGCCGAAGAAGGGGGAATCGTCCCTTTCTTCGGTTTTTTTATTTTCTGCCCATCTGCCGTTAGGGGTGCTGAGACTTTTTAGGAGGATAAGCTGGATGGAGGAGTGTAAGTGGACGGTATTATATGTAGAAGATAATCAGCTCAATATGGCCTTAGTACACCATATCTTCAAAAGAAATCTGCCCTCCGTATTGCTGCTGAAGGCTGAAACGGCAGAGCTTGGACTGCAAATAGCGCGGGAAGCTCTGCCGGATCTGATTATCCTGGACATCGGGCTTCCCGGACTTAACGGGTATGAAGCTCTGGAAATACTGCAGCAGGATCTGGCAACTTGTCATATTCCGGTGCTGGCGACGAGTGCGTTTGCGCAAAGCTCGGATATTGAGAAGGCCCGGAAGAAGGGCTTTGCCGAATATATCACCAAGCCCTTTCAGGTTAAAGCGTTCACCGAAACCGTGAAGAGGCTGCTCTACGGAGAAGACCTGCAGAAGATTTAGCTTGAAATAGCAACAGGGGATTCATTAAGGTGGGGAACTGGGGAGATCTCTGTCTGGCGGCGGGTTCACGGGCTGCTGTAATCCGCTGAATAAGGAATTGTCTGTATTCGACATAATGATTTGACTTTCGCCCGATTATGCAAGATATTTATATTGCAGATTTAATATAAAACAATTGCATCTAATACTTCACAAACGGGCGGTGGATCTTATGCTAGGGCAGCATACGGAGACGTCTTCTCCATTTGAACAGGCATTTAAGACAGGAACTGCCGGAGTAGCCTTTCTCTCCATGGCTGAAGAATGGATGAAAGTGAATCCGGCGGTAACCCTCTTGCTCGGATATTCCGAAGAACAGTTGCTGGGACGCAGCTTCCAAGCGTTCTGGGATGAAGATAGCCTGCACATACATAGTTACAGGATGGGGAGCCTCAGGACAGGAGCAGCCCCTTTTTTTGAAGCCGAAATTAAGCTGCGCCATGCGGATGGCTCTGCGGTTCCGGTGCTGCTGCATGTGGCGAGGGTGAGCGAGCCTTCGACGGGAGAGGGGCTGTATTATATCGTTCACTTGGCTGGAAGGCCGTTTACGGCACCGGTGGAGACATGTCCAGGGACGTCTGAGCGGCTGTACGAGCTGATTGCCGGCAACATCAGGGACATTGTGTACTATGCTGCGCCGGGTTCAGTCTGCCGCTATTGCTCCCCTTCAGTGGAAGAGGTGCTCGGGTACAGACCGGAGGAGCTGATCGGACGGGATAACAGCAGACTGGTTCATTCTGAGGATCTGGCCTTAATCAGTGCGCAGCAGATGGCTGACTCGCCTGATGTCCAGCTGCGGATATTACATGCGAACGGCCAATATATCTGGATTGAATTCTCTCTGAGAACGGTGGAAGACGGCGGGGAGCGCGGGGTGCTGGCTGTCGGCCGCGATGTGACCCGGCGCAAGATTGTGGAGCAGAAGCTTCAGGAATCGGTCGAGCGTTATACCTCGCTGAAGAAATATAATCATGACGCGATCATATCGCTGGACCTGGAAGGCCATATTATTAACGGGAATGAACAGGCGGTAAGGCTGACGGGGTATACGATCCCCGAGATGGTGGGCATGAGTGTCAGCCGGATCATCGGCGAGCGGCAGCTGCAGAATGTACTCGGTCCCGGCCGGCGGAGCGGCTCCGTGGGACAGGATATCAACCTGATCTGGCATAAGGACGGGCATTCTGTGGAGGTCCTGACTACCCTTGCGCCGATTATTATCAACCAGTCTACCGTAGGCTTTTATATTATCGTCAAGGATATTACCGAGCAGAAGAAGCTGCTGATTGCCAAGGAGACCGCAGAGAATACGAACCGCGCCAAAAGTGAGTTCCTGGCTATGATGAGCCACGAAATCCGTACTCCGATGAACGGGGTGATCGGGATGACCGACCTGCTGCTGGAGAGCAGTGAGCCGGGTTCGCAGCAGCGGGAGTTCCTGGAGATTATCCGCCAGAGCGGTGAATCCTTGCTGAATATCATCAACGACATTCTCGATCTCTCTAAGATTGAGGCAGGCAAAATCTCACTCCAAGACGAGCCGTTCATCCTCCGACACTGTATGGATTCCGCACTGGAGCTGCTTCAGCTCAAGGCGGAGCGCAAAGGGCTGACCCTCAGCGTGGAGACGGAGCCGGATGTGCCGCAGCGGCTGATCGGGGACGGGGAACGGCTGAAGCAGGTGCTGCTCAATCTGGCCGGCAATGCCGTGAAATTCACCTGTACCGGCGGGGTAAAGGTAAGCGTGAAACGCATTGCCGATGGCCTGGCAGGCGTAACGCTCCAGTTCACCGTGGCGGATACGGGGAGCGGGATTCCCGAGGAGGCCCGCAGCCGCTTGTTCGAGCCGTTCTATCAGATGGAGCATTTCAGGGGCCGCCAGGGTGAAGGCACCGGTCTGGGGCTGGCGATCAGCAAGCAATTGGTCGAGCGGATGGGCGGAGAGATCTATCTGGATACAGCAGCCGGGCAGGGGGCGACCTTTGTGTTCACCGTGGTCCTCCGGACAGAAGCGCAGTCGCTTCCGGCTGACGGGCCGGAGGGGAACCTGCCGGAGCCGCAATCAGAAGGCCGGTCCCTGCATATTCTGGTAGCCGAGGACAATGTGATTAACCAGATCGTCCTGCGCAAAATCCTGGAGAAGCGCGGCTTCGCCGTCGATGTGGCCGAGGATGGGCGGCAGGCGGTCGATATGACGGCCCGGCATGGCTATGATCTGATCTTCATGGATGTGCAGATGCCCGGGATGAACGGCCTGGAGGCCACAGCTGCCATTAGGGCAGAGCAGCCGGCAGACCGGCAGCCGGTCATTGTTGCAGTGACGGCCAACGCGCTCAAGGGCGACCGGGAGCTATGCCTTGAAGCAGGGATGGATGAGTATATCAGTAAGCCGCTGAGAAGCGAAAGCATTGCCCAAGTAATCGGGAAATTTTTTGCGGAACAGGAATAAGCAGACCTCTCTTCACAAAATAATCACAATGCTGAGTTAAAGCTGCAATGCAGTGCTGTGATGTCTTGCATATGGAAGTCTTTTTGATTAAGATAGCAGAAACTGGTGCATAAGCAGCACCGATATACCTTGTAATGACAATGACGAAGAGAGTAAGCACTTCATAGCGTATTTTAACAGGGAAGGCGTGCCGGAGACTGAGAGCACCCCCATTAGACGCTTAGTGCCGAAGTTCACTTCCGAGTCGGTCCCTGAAGTACACTGCTGCAGCAGTTATGGGTAGGGTGGCCCGCTTCCTGCGTTAACGGATGTAAGACAGAATGAATCGACTGGCCGGTATCCTTCAGGTATGCCGTCATGTGCTGATGCGTCAGCAGGATTCAGTTCTAAATAAGGGTGGTACCACGGCTCCTCGTCCCTTGCGGCGGGGGGTCTTTTTGCGTTCGTTCATAGCCTTAACTATTAATATCACAAAGGAGTGTCTTGGAATGAGTAATGTGGAATTGGATGATCTGAGAGCAAGATTGGATGAGATTAACGGTCAGCTGCTGGAGCTGATCTCGGAGCGTGCCGGAATCGTTCAGGAGATTGGGGTGCTCAAAGAGAAGCAAGGCGTGCCGAAGTTCGATCCTGAACGGGAGAAGGCGATGCTGGAGAAAATGGTCGCAGGCAATAAAGGACCGTTCACGAATGGAACCATCCGTACGTTGTTCAAGCAGATTTTCTCAGCTTCGCTTGATCTGCAAAGTACGGAGCATAAGAAGACCCTGCTGGTAGCGCGTAAAGACCATGCGGAGGATACAGTTATTGAGCTGCCGGGCGGCGTTACAGTAGGCGGATTATCCTCCCTGATGGTAGCTGGCCCGTGTTCGGTGGAGAGCGAGCTGCAGACCCGTACGGTGGCTGCGGCCCTGCAGAAGGCAGGCGTCAAGGTTATGCGCGGCGGCGCCTTCAAGCCCCGGACCTCCCCTTATGATTTCCAGGGACTGGGCATGGATGGCCTGCGGATTCTGCGTGAAGCGGCGAATGAATATGGGCTGCTGACGATCAGTGAGATTGTCGATCCCCGGCATATTGAAGAAGCGCTGGATTATGTGGATGTCATTCAGGTCGGCGCGCGGAACATGCACAACTTCGAGCTGCTTAAGGCGGTAGGGGAAGTGAACAAGCCGGTGCTGCTGAAGCGCGGACTATCCGCCACGCTGGATGAATTCGTCCATGCGGCAGAATATATTATGTCCCGCGGCAATATGGAGATTATGCTGATTGAACGCGGTATCCGCACCTATGAGCGGTCAACACGCAATACGCTGGATATCTCGGCGGTGCCGATTCTTAAGCAGGAATGCCATCTGCCGGTGCTGGTCGATGTCACCCATTCCACCGGACGCAAGGATATTCTGATCCCGTGTGCCAAGGCTGCGCTTGCTGCCGGAGCCGACGGTATTATGGTGGAGGTGCATCCTGATCCGGCTACAGCCTTGTCTGATGCGGCGCAGCAGCTTAATATTGAGGAGTTCAACACCTTCTTCAATGAGGTGAAGGCCTCCGGATTATACCGTTAAGTGAAACAGGGTGAATTCAGGTAACAGGAGGAACTGAAATTTTGAAGCAAATCGTCTCATACAACAACGGTTGGTTCTCCAACACACGGAGTGATATTTTATCGGGCATGACCGTGGCTATTGCCTTAATTCCTGAAGCGATTGCTTTCTCCATCCTTGCTGGCGTAAGCCCTATGGTTGGTCTGTACGCCTCCTTCTGTATCGCTATTGTAACAGCCTTCGCCGGCGGGCGGCCGGGGATGATCTCGGCGGCGACAGGAGCGATGGCCCTGCTGGTCGGCAGCCTGGTGCTGTCGCACGGCATTGAGTATCTGTTCGCGGCTACGGTGCTGGCTGGCATCCTGCAGATTGTGATGGGGCTGCTGAAGCTGGGCCGGTTCATCACCTTCCTGCCGCAGCCGGTCATGACCGGCTTTGTCAACGCGCTGGCGATTCTGATCTTTATGGCTCAGCTCGTGCATTTTGAAGGACAGGGCTGGATCATGTACGCACTTGTGGCTCTTACGCTGGTCATCATCTATACGGTTCCCCGGATCACCAAGGCGGTGCCATCGGCGCTGGTCGCCATTGTCGTAGTCTCGGTACTCAGCATTGTGCTGGGTCTGGATGTAAGAACCGTGGGTGATATGGGGACTATTACTTCAGCGCTGCCGGTATTCCATCTGCCGAGCCTTCCCTTGACGCTGGATACACTGCTGATTATACTGCCGTATTCGCTCTCACTCGCGGTCGTCGGATTACTGGAATCGCTGATGACTGCCACGCTGATTGATGATATTACCGGCACCGGCAGCGACAAGAACCGCGAAGCGAAGGGGCAGGGCCTGGCCAACATCGTGACCGGCTTCTTCGGAGGTATGGCGGGCTGTGCGATGATCGGCCAGTCGATGGTCAATATGAAATCGGGCGGACGGACACGCTTGTCCACTTTTGTCTCCGGGATCTTCCTATTGTTCCTAATTCTTGTGCTGGGTGATGTTGTTAAGCAGATTCCTATGGGTGCACTGGTCGGTGTAATGATTATGGTCTGCATCAGCACCTTTGAATGGAAGTCCCTGACTTCCTTGCGGAGAGTTCCGCTAAGCGATGCCCTGGTTATGGTGGTAACTGTGGTTACAGTAGTAGCTACCGATAACCTGTCGATCGGCGTGCTGTTCGGCGTGCTGCTGAGTGCTTTGTCTTTTGCCTGGAAAATCGCTTCCCTTCAGCTGAATGTTCATACTACGGCATCTGTAACGACTTATCGGGTATCGGGCCAGCTGTTCTTTGGAACCACGAGCCATTTCGTGAATGAATTCATGTATGACAGTGATCCGGCGCAGGTCATTATCGATTTCAGCCGTTCCCATGTGTGGGATCAGTCGGCGGTGGGGGCCATTGCCAAGACGATGGACAAATACGCGGCATTGGGTACTAAGGTCACTCTCACGGGTCTAAATGAAGAAAGTGCCCGGCTGGTGCAGCGGGTTGGATTGTCGTCTTCGGGCGGCCATTGACGGATCAAGGACAGAAGGCTGTTTTTGGAGCGATTAGGCTTCAGAAGCAGTCTTTTTTTTGAAAATATAAGAATGTATAGGTTTCATCCTACAAATTTTAATAGTCTACGCCGTCTTTGGAAAAGGGTTTTTGAAAAGTTTGTCGAAATTTTCCGGTAGAGGGACATTTGTCATTGCTTCTTCGGATGGCCCTACTATAACCACGCAATTGTGATGCGCGAAAGGGAAGGCCTCCATGTTTTCTTTTATCCGAACCAGACTGATTGCCCGTATTCTCTGTGTTATGACCGTAGTGATTCTCTGCATTACAGCAGGCAATGCCGCCATTCAGTGGGTGAACACCGGATCAGCGGTCAAAGGGACGATCAGCAGCTACAACATGAGTATTGCCAGCCATTATGTGACGCAGATTGATGCCGGGCGCTACAGTGAATTCCTGGCCGATCCGCAGGAGTCGGACCTGTATTGGTCGCTCCGCAATGAACTGGATCAGTTCCGGAAGTCGATTGGTGCCCGTTATGTATATTTTGTGCGGATTGATGATGCCCGCCAGCCGCAGCTGATGATTGACGGCAGGCCGCAGGGAGACCCGCTGGCTTCAGGGATTAATGAGAGTACTGATATGCCAGCGGCCGCAGTTACGGCTGTGCTTGCCGGAGAGAATGCCAGCACGCCGCTGATCAGCAATCCCGAATACGGGGATTATATCTCAGCATTCGTTCCTATGAAGGACACCGGCGGGAAGCTGGTCGGGGCGCTGGGCATTGATACCGATGTTGCTGTGCTGAGTACGCTGACCCGTGATGTCCTGATGGAGAGCCTGCCGCTCTATAGTATTATTCTAGCTCTGTCTCTGGGCGCACTCGCGGTGCTGGCCTGGTTCGTCTCCCGCTCCTTACGTCCGCTGGTGACGATTACAGAGAGCGCGGGCACGATGGCTGAAGGGGATCTCGCCGGGGCAGCCCGTATCCTGCATGCCCGTCCGGTCAACTCCCGGGATGAGATTGGCAGGGCTTATGAGGCGATGCTCCAGATGTCAGGGGATCTGAATGCCAGAGTGAAAGGGATGGTATCCGGGGTGTCTACCGCATCTGACAGTCTCTACGGCTCCTCCGAGACCTTCGCCAGGAATGCCGATGATGTGCTGAAGATGAGTGAGACGGTGAGCGGCAGAATCAGCAATATCCATGCCGGGGCTAACTCACAGACGGAAGGCGCACAGAGCAGCGCAGTAGCCATGGATGAGATGGCGCTGGGCATCTCGCGCATCTCGGAGGCCTCGGCTGCGGTCTCGGAATTCGCAGTCAAGGCGCTGGACATTGCAGAGGCGTCACAGACGGCGATGAACCACACCAATCAGCAGATGAAATCGATCTCTGTATCCACCGGGGAGACGCTGGATATCGTGCTGCGGCTGCAAGGGTACACGGATGAGATTGAAGGTGCGCTGGCTGCGATCAGGCAGTCTGCGGATCAGACGAAGCTGCTTGCGTTGAATGCTTCCATTGAGGCGGCGCGTGCGGGGGAGCACGGCAGAGGCTTCACTGTCGTAGCCGGTGAAGTACGCAAGCTGGCGGAAGGCTCCGCAGCCTCAGTCGAGCGGGTGGCCGAGCTGCTGATGCAGATCGGCCAGGCTTCCGCAAGCATCGGGGTACAGATGACGGAAGCATCCGCTGAAGTGAAGGAAGGGGTGCGGATGTCAGCCGAAGCGGAGGCTGCTCTGCTGGAGGCCTCCACTGCCTTCCGCGAGGTGGCCGGACAGATCATTGATGTGTCGGCGACCGCCGAGCAGCTCTCGGCCGGCTCGGAGGAGGTTGCGGCAGCGGTGGGCAGCATGGCTGATATTGCCGGAGAGGTCTCGGAGCAGACCCGGGAGATCCGTGAGCTGACTGATTTGCAATTGGCGCGAATCAAAGAAGTCTACGAGGCTTCGCTGAGCGTCAGCGCGAGTACAGGCGATCTTCGGGAGGCCATCCGGCAGGTGAATGTATAGGGCTAAGGGTTCGGTGCGCTTGATCTATACTGCCCGGAGCGGATACAGGATTAGCAGAGGTTATGCCCTCCAGCTTTCAAAAGCGTCCGACTATTGGTATGATTACAAGGGATGTGAACATCTATTACCGATTATATGGAGGAATTGAACATGAGTGAAACTACAATATCCGGGATTATTGATCATACGCTGCTGAAGGCGGATGCCCGGAAAGACGATATTATCAAGCTTGCCGAAGAGGCCAAAGCTTACAAATTCGCCTCTGTGTGCGTGAATCCGGCCTGGGTGGCTACGGCGCATGCCGTGCTGAAGGATACCCCGGAAGTGAAGGTATGTACAGTAATCGGCTTCCCGCTGGGAGCATCTACACCGGAGGCTAAGGCTTTTGAGACGAAGGATGCCATTGCGAACGGTGCCGGTGAGGTGGATATGGTCATTAATATCGGCGCACTGAAGGACGGTAATGACGAGCTGGTGAAGCGGGATATGGTTGCAGTAGTCGAAGCCGCACGCGGCAAAGCGCTGACCAAGGTCATTATTGAGGCCTGCCTGCTGACTGAAGAGGAGAAGGTCCGTGCCTGCAAGCTTGCTGTAGAAGCGGGCGCAGACTTCGTGAAGACCTCAACCGGCTTCTCGACCGGCGGGGCAACGAAGGAAGATATCGCTCTGATGCGGGCGACCGTCGGCCCTGAGATCGGCGTGAAGGCCTCCGGCGGTGTCCGCAGCGCGGAAGACGTGCTCGTGATGATCGGCGCAGGCGCCAGCCGGATCGGCACCAGCGGCGGCGTAGCGATTGCCAAGGGCGAGCAGAGCCAGAGCGGCTACTAAGCTGAGGTAAGCTATACACATAGAAACGGCTGCGGCCTCCTTGATGTCAAGGGGGCCGCAGCCGTTTTGTGTTTAGAGGAAGTATGATAGGTGGATTTCCTCCAACTAAATTCTCTCCATTCATCCAAAGTAGCATAAACTAATTATATTAGTTGCTGTTTGTCCACCTGTTGCCGGTAACTCCATCCATATCGGCGAATTAAGATACGTTATTCCACTTGCTTGTTGCAGGATGAGCTATCCGCTCAGGGTTCTCCGACGATCTTACCCGCTTATTCGAGCAGGCGGCTACTTGGAGCGTATGCTTAATTGTATTCCATACACCTAAGTTGTGCTGAAAACCCCCAATTGGTGGTTTAACTGTATTCGGTACAATTAAAAACAGCGGTTAGCCGTCTTTTGCGGAAAGTAGGGAATTATAGCTGTACAAACTGCAACTAAACCGATTCAAGCCGGATTCTGCGCCATTTTAGTTGTACAAACTACAGTTAGAGTCCGCGCGGATGACGAGGCTGCCATGTCTTGACCAGCCCCCCTAGACCAATCCCCTAAACCAATCCCTTATCCATCGCCTTACCGATCAGCGTAGCGAACAGGCTGTTGGACCAGGCGAACCACTCGCGCGAGAAGTCGGCCGGGTTATCCGGGTGGAAACCTTCATGCATGTAGCCGGTATCGGCATCGGTCCGGATCAGCATGTCGATCAGCTCCTTGATCTCCTCATCATTATCTGCCGTCAGCGCCTGCATGGAGAGCGCCATATGCCAGACATAACCGCCCGGTGTATGCGGACTGCCGATGCCCTTGGCGTGCTTGCCCTCGAAATAGAACGGGTTATCGAAGCTGAGCGCGAACCGGCGGGTGTTCTGATAGATCTCATCCTCTACGCCCACGTAACCAATGTAAGGAATAGAGATCAGCCCTGGGGTTCCGGCATCGTCCATCAGCGAGTAATTGCCGTAACCGTCCGTCTCATAGGCGTAGATTCTGCCGTATTTCGGATGGGTCACGATGCCGTAGGTCCGGATGCCGAAGTCGATCTCCTTGCGCAGCTTCGCCGCTCTCGCCGCCAGCCGCTCGTCCTGGTAGACCTCGCTCGCTATCTCGCCGATATACCCCAGAATGACCACAGCGAACATATTCGAGGGAATATTGTAGCCGAATTCGCAGCTGTCATCGCTCGGACGGAAGCCTGACCAGCTCATCCCTGTGTAGTTGACCGGCATCCCGCGTCCGTTATTGTGCAGCGTCTCCGTATCCTGGAGCGTCTGCCGGATGAAATGGTAAGGGGATTTCTCCCCGTGGTGCTGCTCGGTCTCGATCGTGTTCACGATGGAGGTCAGCGCCTGGTAGCAGGCGGCATCGAAGATATCGGTCTGCTCCGCTTCCTTCCAGTACATATAAGCCAGCTGAACGACGAAGCAGAGGGAGTCCAGCTCATATTTGCGCTCCCACATCCACGGATTCAGATTACAGTCGTCCGTATCGCGGTAATGCTTGTCGCTTGCCGTCTCGTTGAAGGCATTGGTGTACGGATCAATATTCACATAGAACATCTGGCGGGCAATCAGGCCGCGGAGAATCCGCTGCAATTCAGGGTCGTTTTTGGCAAAAGGAATATAGTGCCGCACCTGCTCCGTCGAATCGCGCAGCCACATGGCCGGAATATCGCCGGTGAACACGAAGGTCGTGCCGTCATCCAGCAGCTTGGTCGTGGTCTCCAGTGTGTTCGGGAAGCAGTTGCGGAACAACTGCTGCAGTTTCGGGTGATGCGCTAGCCGTTCATCGGCCTCATTCAGATAGGCGGTAATGGAAGCTGGCAGATTCATGGTGTAACTCCTCCTGGCATAGTCAATTTAGGGTTGTACGGTTTGCAGGGCATAGGTGACGATTTGAGCTTTACCGACAGAGCGGCGGAGAGTGCCTTCATCCAGGGCTTCCCGCTGTTTGCGCCGTTCCAGAATATCACTGGCATAGACAGCCTTCACCGGAAAATGCGGCGTCAGCGCAAGCTCCTGCTCTACTCCCGCCAGATTGTACCAGCGCAGAATAATGTCCTCATGGTCTGCGGACATTTTGCAGGCAGACAGTGCCAGGGTATGGCCCTGCCACTCCAGCGGCTGATAGACCGCAGGGAGGGAGCCTTCCTGCCAGCCGGTCTGAACCGTGAACCAAGGGACCTGGTACTGATAGGCCCAGGCACAAGCCTCCGTCCAATTCGCATCCCCGGCGAAGGGACGGACCGCGAATTCCACGGTCTGTTCGCCCAGGCACTGGGCTTCCGGTGTAGGGAACACGCCCCAGTCCCCCAGCTCCGATACGCTGCGCAGCAGGGTAACGGCAATCGTATTCCTGCCGTCCCGCAGCACCTCGTATTCGTTCAGCCCTTGGTTGGCCACCAGCAGTCCGGCGCTGCCGTCTGACACGCTGACATAAGCCTGCTGGTGCTGGGCATTGCTCGGATTGATCCAGTCCGCTGCTGGCTCAATCTCGCGTTCAGCAGCTTCGAAGATCGAATCGGCCCGCAGGGTGGACGCCGCCAGCCCGGTAGGGATAAGCACACGCAGCCGGTGGTCCTTAGCCTGATTATTGAACGTGGCAGAGATCTGAACGCCGGTCCCGCTGGTCTCCAGGCTGATCCGGGTCACGATCCGCAGTGGCACCTGCTCCGCAGAGCGCCCGGCCTTGCGTTGCCGGAACGGCACCATTCTGCGCTTCTCATCTTCGAACGAAGCATCGGCGGAAGCGGGAATCGCCCATTCATGCACGATTTCATACGTGATGCGGTAAGGCTCATGCTCAGCCATCGAGATCCGGGCGGCAAGGCCCTTGGTCGTCAGTGCAGCATCGCCCTCGGGCTGGCGGAACACATATTCATTGCCGATATCACCGCAGTTCTCATAGACGCCGAGTCCGGTGAAGCTGCGGCCGGTGCGCTTGTCCGTCACATCATAAGAGCCATCCTCCCGGATACGGACAGCCAGGAATTCATTCTCCATCCCACGATCCAGCAGTTTAAGCGGACCCTCAGCAGCCCCCCCGGCGGATTCGCCCGCCGACTCTACCCAGGCGTAAGTGCTGTAGCCTAACGGCGGCACCTGCGCGGCCTCGAAGGTCAGCCGGACCATCCGGGCCATATAAGGCTTGCGGAACTGGTCGTCCGGCAGCTCATAGCCGAACCGGGTACCCAGATCCTCCGCACGGCAAGCCACGGTCTGCCCTTCAGCGTCCACTAGCCGCCCGCGCGAAAGCTCAAGCGGAAGCTGATCCAGCGCTTCGGCAATCGCCGCCGGATTCGGCCCTTCCTTAAAGTAACGCTTGGCGAAGATCACCTCCACGCTTACTGTTCCGCTGCGCTCCCAGCCGGTAGTATTGAACACCGTCACTGGCCGGGCCGATTCGCCCCAGGCTGCAACATTCCGGGTTCCAATCTGTGCGGATACCGCCTTCAGACTCTCTTCAATAATAGCTTCGCCGACATGGCGGCTCTTCTCGAAACGTGTAATCATCTCGCGGTGGACCTCATCCACACTGCAGCCGCAGATGCTGTCATGCGGGTGGTTCTGCATCAGAGTCTTCCAGGCGTAGGTCAGCAGGGCATGGGGGTAGGCCTGCCCGCTGACCAGATAAGCGAGTGCCGCCAGCGGCTCTGCGCCCTTCTCCAGCAGCGTCTGGCCCTGCTGGTTAAGCTGCTTCAGATAGATGCGGGCGGAAGCGGTATTCACCAGCGTCCCCCAGCCGTCCGTATGCTGGCTGCGCAGCTCGCCGTGCACGGTAACCAGATCCTCGGGCAGCGAAGGGGCCAGCGCCTTCAGGTATTGCTCGAAGCTGGAATGGACGAAGTCCGTGTCCGGGTAGAGCTTCCGGGCTGTCTCCAGCGCATCCGCGAGATCACGCTGCACCGGCTGATGATCACAGCCGTTCATGAACAGCAGCTCCGGGGTGGAGGCGTATTTGCTGGCATCCGCGATTTTTCGGTCCCAGAAGACCTTGGCTTCCTCTGCATCCACCGGCACCTCATTGCCGTTGCTGTACCAATTCGCAAACAGTAGTCCAAGCACAACTGAGCCATCCGGGGATTCCCAGTACATCTCGGAGTAAGGCGACTCATAGCTGGTGCTGTTCAGCTCGCCGACCATGTTATCGAAGCCTGTCGGCTTCACGCCGCGGCCGAACACCGCAGTCTCGATGTCAGCTTGCTTGAGCAGCTGCGGGGCTTGGCCCATATTGCCGAAGGAATCGGGGAAGTACCCGAGCTTCGAGATCACGCCATATTTCGCGGCGTCCTGATGGCCGATCAGCAGATTGCGCACATTGGCCTCGGAGCTGGTCAGGAATTCATCCTGGAGCACATACCAGGGACCGATGACAATCCGGCCTTCGCGGATGAACCGCTCTAGCTGCTCTCTTTTCTCAGGATGCACCTGCAAATAATCTTCAATAATAATGGTCTGTCCGTCCAGGTGGAAATACCGGTAGCGCTCGTCCTGCTCCAGCGTCTCCAGCAGCTCGTTCATCAGCTTCGCCAGCAGAACATGGTGACGCTCATAAGGCATATACCATTCCCGGTCCCAATGGGTGTGTGAGATCAGGTGGGCAGTTGTACGGGTCATGACAGAAACCTCCTATATCTTCAGTAGGGTGTTGTAGTGTCGGCATTCGTAGCAAATGTTTGCATACCTGCCCGGGGATCACAATATGTAACTTTTGCAGGGGGGAGAAGGGTTCATAATTCACACATTTACGGCAGACAGCCAGCGGCGGCACATACAAGCTATTAAGCCCGTAAGCCCCGTAACAGCGCGGTTTTACACTCCGTTAACATGACAATGCACAACCTACATATTTACGGTGTCAGCTTAGTTTCACTACAATTTGGGATGTAAGCGTTAGCAGGCAAGGCCATTGCAAGAATGCGAAGCGGATACAGATTTATGTGTAATGAAAACTAACATAGAGAGGAGTGGGAGAATGAAGGGGAACAAGTCCCTTGGCAAACGAATCTGGCAGAATTGGGAGCTCTATCTGTTCATGCTTCCCGCGTTACTGTATTTCTTCATCTTTCATTATGGTCCGATGTACGGCATTCAGATTGCCTTCAAAAACTTCGTACCTTCTAAAGGAATTACGGGCAGCGACTGGGTAGGCTTCGACCATTTCGAACGGTTCTTCAATTCTTATTTCTTCTGGGATCTGCTGTGGAACACATTCAGCATCAGCTTCTATGAGCTTGCCATCGGGTTCCCGCTGCCGATCATTCTGGCCCTGGCCTTCAATGAGGTCCGCAACGGCCCGTTCAAGAAGTCGGTCCAGACGGTTACCTATGCGCCGCATTTCATTTCAGTGGTCGTCATGGCGGGGATGATTATTACCTTCCTGTCGCCCTCCAGCGGAATGATTGTCCGGGCGATTGAATTCCTGGGCTTCCAGCCCGCGCAGTTCCTGACCGATCCTGCCTGGTTCAAGACGGTGTACGTCTTCTCAGGCGTCTGGCAGAGCACCGGGTGGGGGACGATTATCTATCTCGCAGCGCTGTCCGGCGTAGATCCCCAGCTGCATGAAGCGGCCATCGTGGATGGAGCGAGCCGGATC
The DNA here is from genome assembly GCF_000517965.1 of Paenibacillus sp. FSL R7-277. Lineage (NCBI taxonomy): Bacteria > Bacillati > Bacillota > Bacilli > Caryophanales > Paenibacillaceae > Paenibacillus > Paenibacillus sp. FSL R7-277. The sequence continues at coordinate 66,111 of NZ_ASPX01000085.1, read as the reverse complement.
AAGCGGGTGCTGCATATCAACCTGCCGACGATTATACCCACGATTACGATCATGCTGATTCTGAACATGGGTAACATTCTGGGCCTGGGCTTCGAGAAAATCCTGCTGCTGCAGAATTCGCTTAACATGGAAGCCTCCGATGTCATATCCACCTATGTCTACCGCGCCGGTCTGGTGAACGCCCAGTACAGCTTCTCGACGGCTGTCGGATTGTTCAACTCGGTAGTCAATGTAATACTGCTCGTTACCGTGAACCGGATTGCCAAACGCACCAGTGAGAACAGCCTCTGGTAGAAAGGAGTTGAAGTCTATGGTTACTGCGATGAAAGAATCCAGGGGAGATAAGCTGTTTCTGATCAGCACCTACATCTATCTGTGCCTTGCGCTGGTAGTGGTCCTCTATCCGCTGATCTACATCCTCAGCGCGTCCATCAGTTCGCCGCAGGATGTCAATTCGGGCGCGATGTGGCTGTTCCCGAAGAATGTGACGCTGGACGGCTACAAGCTGGTGTTCGAGAACCCGAAGATCTGGAACGGATATCTCAATACCGTCATCTACACAGCGGTGGGCACTCTGCTGAATCTAGCGGTTACACTGCCTGCTGCGTATGCGCTCAGCCGGTCTGATTTTGTCGGACGCCAGCTGTTCATGGGCCTCATTCTGTTCACGATGTTCTTCAGCGGCGGGCTGGTGCCGACGTATCTGCTCGTCAAGAACCTTGGCCTCATTAACAGCATGGGGGCGTTGATCCTGCCGGTGGCCGCATCGGTGTGGAACATCGTGGTCGCCCGCACCTTTTTCCAGTCCACCATTCCAAAAGAATTACAGGAAGCGGCCCACATCGACGGCTGTACGAATCTGAAGCTGTTCATCCGCATCATCCTGCCGCTGTCTGCGCCGATTGTCGCCGTGATGGCCTTGTTCTACGGGGTTGGACACTGGAACAGTTACTTCCCGTCCCTGATCTATTTGAATGATGAAGCCAAATATCCGCTGCAGATGGTGCTGCGCCAGATTCTGGTCCTGCAGGAAATGTCGGCCGAAACTACAGGCGCTGCGATCAACGGCGAGGTAGCTATGGCCATGAATAATAAGGCAGAGACAGCATCGCTGGTCAAATATGGCGTCATCGTTGTGTCGACACTGCCGATTGTAGCGGTCTACCCGTTCCTGCAGCGTTATTTTGTGCAAGGGGTCATGATTGGCTCTGTGAAAGGCTAAAGGTTAAAATGTAATGAACCTAAGGGAGGAATTATTAATGCAGATCACACGTAAACCATGGAAGATTCTGCTGTCATCAGCTGTGATTGTTGGACTGCTGGCAGGCTGCGGCAGCTCGGGGGCAAATGAAGGTAAAACGGACAAGGGTACCGGAGAGGCTACAGTGAACAAAGAAGGCTTCCCGATTGTGAGTGAGCCGATCACTCTGTCCATGATGGCCCCGGATGTGGGCATCCAGAACTGGGAGAACATGCCGGTGCTCCAGCAGATGAAGGAGAAGACCGGGATTACGATGGAATATAAAAATGCGCCGAAGGACAGCTTCGATACCAAAAAGAATCTGGTGTTCGCCAGCGGCGATTACCCGGATATCTTCTATGCTGCCGGTCTGACGACTGCCGAGCAGATGAATTACGGCGAACAGGGGATTCTGATCCCGCTGGAGGACCTGATCGAAGAGTATGCCCCGAACTTCAAGGCGCTGTTGGAGCAGAACCCGGATGTGCGCAAATCGATTACCGCCCCGGACGGTCATATCTACTCCCTGCCGGTGGTGGAAATGAGCCAGCACTGGTACCGCAACCCGATGTGGTATAACGGCGACTTCCTGAAGGCGCTGAACATCGATAAGCTGCCGGAAACGACCGAGGAGCTGTACACCTACCTGAAGCGCGTGAAGGAGGAAGATCCGAACGGCAACGGAACCGCCGATGAAATTCCGATCTCTTCAGTGACGACAACGGCCGCGAACCTCCGCGATATCCGCACCTGGCTGCTGGGCGCTTTTGGCATCTATGAAGAAGAAATCTATGTAGACGATGCGGATAAGGTCCACTATACACCGCTCGAAGAAGGCTATAAGGAGTATCTGACGTATATGAACCGCCTGTGGTCCGAGGAGCTGCTGGATCATGAGAGCTTCTCGCAGACGGCGGAGCAGAAGAAGGCCAAGGCGCAGAATAACCGCGTGGCGCTCTTTTCCGACTGGCACGCTTATATGACGAAGGGTGGAGAGCCGTCCACGTCAGATCCGATGTTCGCCCCTGTGCGCAGTGAATCGGTGTCCGCTCCAGCGATTGCCAAGAACAGAGGAATTACGACAGGCGCATTCGCCATTACGAACAGCAATCCTGCACCGGAAGCCTCGCTCCGCTGGGTGGATTACCTCTATTCCTATGAAGGAGCTTTGTTCTTCAACAAAGGGCCGGAGGGTACACTCTGGGAGTACACCGACAAAGACAACCGTGTGAAGCAATACCTGCCTGTACCGGACGGCAAGGAAATGGAAGATTTCCGGGCCACCTTGACGCCGAACTACGGTATTCCTGCCCCAACCCTGTCCATGGATGATATCAACAAGGGGCTGAAGACGGACTTTGACCTCTGGGTAGAGCAGGAGACTAAGCAGAAGCTGCTGGATAAAGGCGCACGCATTCCGTTCCCGGCCCTGTTCCTCACGGTGGAAGAGCAGACGGAAATCAGCAGTCTGAATTCGGATCTGAGCACCTATGTGAAGCAGATGGAAGCGAAGTTCATTACCGGAGCCGAGCCGCTGACCGGCTGGGATAACTATGTGGCCACTGTCAAGAAAATGGGCGGCGAGCGTGTAGCCGAGATCAATCAGGCTGCGTATGACCGCTGGAAAACCAACTAAATCAGGCCCGGCAGAAAGGTGCTGTAAAAATGATCTATAAGGATAAAGCGCGCCCTGTGGCAGATCGGGTACAGGACCTGCTGCAGCGCATGACGCTTGGAGAGAAGGCTGGACAATTAGTCCAGCCTTTCGGCTGGCAGTGCTATGAGAAGCACGAGGACGGAACAACAGGCATGACGGAAGCCTTCAAGCGTCAGGTTGCCGCCGGAGGTGTCGGCTCCCTGTATGGGACGCTGCGTGCCGACCCGTGGACCGGGGTCACGCTGGAGACCGGCCTGTCCCCGAAGGAGGGGGCGGAGGCTGTTAATGCAATTCAGGCTTACGCCATGCAGGAGAGCCGGCTCGGGATTCCGATTCTGTTCGGCGAAGAATGCTCCCACGGGCATATGGCAATCGGCGCAACCGTATTTCCGGTTCCGCTGGCTCTGGGCAGTATGTGGAACCCGGAGCTGTACCGGGAGATGTGCCGGGTGGTGGCGCTGGAGACCCGCAGCCAGGGCGGGGCGGCGACCTACTCGCCGGTGCTTGATGTGGTGCGTGATCCGCGCTGGGGCCGGACGGAGGAGACCTTCGGCGAAGACCCGTTCCTGATTGCGGCGATGGGTGTGGAGGCCGTGAAGGGCTTGCAGGGGGAGCGGCTGGACGCGGAGGATTCCGTGCTGGCCACCTTGAAGCACTTCGCCGCCTACGGCAGCTCGGAAGGCGGGCGGAACTCTGCGCCCGTGCATATGGGACTGCGCGAGCTGCATGAGGTCGATCTGCTGCCGTTCCGTAAGGCGGTAGAGGCCGGAGCGCTGTCCATTATGACAGCGTACAACGAGATTGACGGCGTACCTTGTACGACGAACCGTTATCTTTTGCAGGATGTATTGCGGGAGCAGTGGGGCTTCGAAGGGTTCGTAATCACGGACTGCGGAGCGCTGGGCATGCTGACGAATGGTCATAACACCGCAGATAGCGGAGAAACGGCTGTAGCCCAGGCACTGCTGGCCGGCATCGATATGGAGATGTCGGGCGAGATGTTCGAGCAGCATATCACGGCTGCTATCACGCATGGACGGCTGCAGGAATCCGATCTGGACCGCGCGGCGGCACGGATTCTGGAGCTGAAGTTCAAGCTCGGGTTGTTCGACCGTCCCTATGCCGATCCTGAGCAGGCTGAGAGAATCATCGGCAAGCCGGAGCACCGGGAGCTGGCGCGGCGTATCGCCGGTGAGAGCATCATCATGCTGAAGAATGAGAACGCAGCGCTGCCGCTAAGCAAGGAGATTCGCAAGCTTGCCGTAATCGGTCCCAATGCGCATGCGCCGTACAACCAGCTAGGCGACTACACCTCGCCACAGCCCGCCGGCGCGATTGTTACCGTGCTGGACGGCATCCGGCAGGCGCTGGGCGGCGAAGCGGACAAGGTCCAGTACGCACCCGGCTGCCGGATCAAGGGCGATTCCCGCGAAGGCTTTGCCCCTGCGCTGGCCTGTGCGGCTGAAGCCGATGCGGTGGTGCTGGCCATTGGCGGCTCCAGCGCCAGGGACTTCGGTGAGGGGACAATTGATCTGCTCACCGGCGCTTCTGTCGTGACGGAGCATTCCTGGAGCGACATGGAATGCGGGGAGGGCATCGACCGGTCCACATTGAATCTGATGGGTGTGCAGCTTGAGCTGGCGCAGGAGCTTCACAAGCTGGGTAAGCCGCTGATTGTGGTCTATATCAACGGCCGCCCGATTGCCGAGCCTTGGATTGTAGAGCACGCCGACGCCATTCTGGAGGCGTGGTATCCGGGCCAGGAGGGCGGACATGCAATTGCCGATATCCTGTTCGGCGAGGTGAATCCTTCGGGGCGGCTGACGATCAGCGTTCCGAAGCATGTCGGCCAGCTTCCTGTGTATTACTATAAGCGGCGGACGAGAGGCAAACGGTATCTGGAGACAGACTTCCACGCCGAATATCCCTTCGGCTATGGTCTTAGCTTCACTGAATTCGGGTACAGCAACCTGAAGGTGGAACCTCCTGTAATCTCTGCGGATGAAGAAGCGCTTGTCTCCGTGGATGTGACTAATAGGGGTGACCGGGCGGGCAGTGAGGTGGTACAGCTCTATATCTCCGACTTGGTCTCCTCCATTACCCGGCCCGAGAAGCAGCTGAAGGGCTTCCGCAAAATCAGCCTTCAGCCGGGAGACACGCAGACGGTAACGTTCCGTGTAGGCCGGGAGGAGCTGGAATATGTATCAGCGGATCTGACGCGGATCGTCGAGCCGGGAGAATTCGCGGTGATGGCAGGCCCGCACTCCGCAGAGTATCTGAGCGCGCCGCTCCAGGTCAGAGAGGAGGGCTAAGTCATGAAGCGAATGGAGCGGTTCACCGGATGGCTGGCCAAGCGGCAGTGGGCTGAGAAAATAGAGCTTGCGGAATGGACGATGCGCAAATCCCGTTACCTCACTCCGGGCTGCTATGAGCATGAGGAGGAACTACATCAGGAGTACAACATTTCCCGGCTGGATGGCGGGTATGGTACTACGTATTTCCTTCAGCGGGAGATTACGGTTCCGGGGGATTGGGGACCGGAAGAAGCAGCGCTGCTCTATCTGGGACGCGGGGAAGGCCTCCTGAAGCTGGGCGGAGCGCCGTATCATGGCTTGGACAGCAATCACTGGTTCATTCCGCTGCCGTCTTATGCTCCGGGTGAACGGCTGAATCTGGACATCGAGCTGTATGATCCGGTGCCTGAGCCGGAGGACCCGCTGAACCGGCAGGCGGTGATTAAGCCGCCGCTGACGGGCATTGAAATCAAGCTGGTGCGTGTCAATCGCCCGGTATACAGCCTGCTGCATACGGTGCGAATCGTGCACGAAGCAGCCCTCCTGCTGCCGGAGGGCGACATGCGCCGCATCCGCAGCCTTAAGGCGCTGGAGCGGGTGATGGACGCGCTCTATATGAAGGAGGAGCTGCTGCTGGACTCTGAGGCCGTGACTGCGGCGGAACAGCAGCTACGGTCGGCTGCGGCGGCGGAACGGTCCGCAGGGCTGAACCCCGGGACGATGCATATGGTCGGCCAGTCCCATATTGATGTGGCCTGGCTGTGGCCGGTCCGGGAGACAGTGCGCAAGGTCAGCCGGACCTTCTCCACCGTCTGCACCCTGATGGACAAGTACCCGGACTTCCGGTACTCGCAGAGCCAGCCCCAGCTCTATGCCTTCGCCAAGGAGCATTATCCCGAGCTGTACGGGCGGATCAAGGAGCGGATCGCTGAAGGCCGGTGGGAGCTGGTCGGCGGCATGTGGGTAGAGCCGGATCTGAACATTCCCGGCGGGGAGTCGCTGGTCCGGCAGATGCTGTACGGGCAGGACTTCTATATGAAGGAATTCGGCAAGCATTCTACGATTGAATGGCTGCCGGATACCTTCGGCTATTGCGCCTCCCTGCCGCAGCTGCTGAAGCAGGCGGGCATCGATTATTTCATGACCACCAAGCTGGGCTGGAATGATACCAATCCCTTCCCGCATACACTGTTCCACTGGGTTGGTATTGACGGGACGAAGATCGTGGCCTATCAGAACCATGGGGTGAACGAGCATACCCACCCGAAGGAAGTGCAGGAGCACTGGGAGGCCTACGCCCAGAAGGAAGAGCATGATGAGCTTATGCTGCTCTATGGCCACGGAGACGGAGGCGGCGGAGTCACTCATGAGATGCTGGAATATGTGGCCCGTACTGATCTCGCGCCGGGCCAGCCGGTCAGTGGATTCTCTACGGCCGAAGCGTTCTTCTCGGAGATCTGTGCGCGTCAGCCGGAGCTTCCGGCGTGGCACGGCGACCTCTATCTGGAGCTGCACCGGGGCACCTTCACGACCCATGCCTTCAATAAGCGCAGCAACCGCAAGGCGGAGGTCTTATACCGGCAGGCGGAGATCTGGAGTGTATTCGCGCAAAAGGACGGTGCTCTGAAGCTGGAGCAGCAGAATCAGCCGGATGTGCAGCGTCTGCTGCCCCCCGGGGAGCTGGCCGAGGGCTGGAAGCTGCTGCTGCTCAATCAGTTCCATGACATCATTCCGGGGACTTCCATCCCGGAGGTGTATACAACCTCGCGTGAGGAATACGCTGAGATCTTCCGTCTGGGCGGGCAGGTGCTGGACACCGCTCTGCACACTCTGGCAGGCCGGGTGAATACTTCGGGCGAAGGCCGCCCTTATGTGGTCTTCAACAGCCTGGGCTGGGAGCGGACAGAGGTCATCCGGCTGGAGGGTGGTCCTGAGCTGGCAGCGGTGCAGGTATTCGATGAAGACGGCCTGTTGCCGAGCGAATGCTGGAACACCGAGGCTGGCGGGGACAGCTACACGCTGGCTGTGCAGGTCCGCAAGGTTCCGGCCTTCGGCTGCCGGACGATCTGGCTGCGGGAGGCTGCAGAGCCAGCCGGAGTAAGGCTTGAGCGGCAGGTTGATTCAGCCGCGGGAGACGGCTTCCCGGAGCAATGGGAGACGGACCATTATATCCTGAAGTTTAATGAAGACGGCGAGATCAGCCGCTGGTATGACACAAGCGCGGGCCGCGAGCTGCTCCAGCCCGGCCAGTCCGGCAACCAGCTGCAGTTCTATCATGACACCCCGCCGCTGTGGGATGCCTGGGATATAGACCCGCGCTATGAACAGCAGCCTGCGGGCAAGGCGAAGCTGCTGGACCGCGAGGTAGTCAGTAGCGGACCAGTGCAGACAGTGCTGAAGTTCCGCTGGCAGCTCGGTGAATCGCAGATTGAGCAGGAGATTGTCCTGCCCCGAAACAGCCGCAGAGTGGATTTCCGCACCTGCGTAAGCTGGAGGGAGCAGCATAAGCTGCTGAAGGTTGCTTTTCCGGTCGATATTGTGGCCGCGAAGGCTACCTATGAGATTCCGTTCGGCGCACTGGAGCGCCCGACCCACCGCAACACCAGCTGGGAGCAGGCGCAATTCGAGGTCTGCGGGCACCGCTGGGCCGATCTGTCCGAGGGCGGTTACGGCGTCAGCCTGCTGAACGACTGCAAATACGGCTATGACATCCATGACGGAGTGCTGCGCCTCTCGCTGCTGCGTTCCCCGCGCTGGCCGGATCGTAATGCCGACCAGGGGGAGCATGAATTCACGTATTCGCTCTATCCGCACAGCGGAGAATGGCGGCAGGCCGATGTGGTACGGGAAGCGGCGGAGCTGAATGAGCCGCTGCTGGCGGTCAGCGAAGCCGCACATTCCGGCTGTTATCCAAGCACCCATGCCTGGCTTGCCTTCCAGAGCCAGCACGTCATGCTCGACACGATCAAGCCTGCCGAGGACGGCAGCGGCACGATTGTCCGGCTGTATGAGGCGGCAGGCAGCAGAGAGACAGCCACGCTGGACTGGCAGGACGAGGACGTCCGCGCCTGCCGGGTCAATCTGCTGGAGAGCAAGACCGGCTCAGTGGAGACCACCGGCGGTGTGATTCCGCTGTCCTTCCGGCCTTATGAGGTCCAGACGCTTAAGCTATATAAGAAGCACGAAAGAAATTAACAGAAAGCAAAGAAGCGGAGGGGAAATTTGGAACTGAAGGAGCGGTAGCGTCCGCCTTTGTGTTTGGATTTCTACCGCGAGGAGCGGTTATAATCAGGAAATTCAAACACAACAGCGGCCGAAAGTCCAAATGTTCACCGCAGTGACGATCAAGCTTCAAGTTCAAATCCTAAGTGTTTCTTGTATACCACAGTGCTTCCTATATACCACCAACATCATTCGCAGGAGGAATAGACATGCAAATTACAAGACATCCCAATAATCCGATTGTCGTCCCGGGCGGCTATGAGTGGCGCAAGGTGACCGTGTTCAATCCTGCGGTTATCATCGATAACGGCAAGTTCTATATGATTGAGCGTACAGCCGGGTCCCTGACTCCGTGCAAGAACTTTCTGGGTCTACTGGAGAGCGAGGACGGCGTGAACTTCACCCATGTGAAGGATGAGCCGATTGTAACACCTGATATGCTGGGCTTCCCGTACGGCAGTGTGCAGGACCCGCGCATTGTGAAGATCGACGGAACGTTCTACCTGAACTACGCCCTGCGCCCTTGCGCCATGAGCTATTATCCTACCGGGCGCGGCGTCCCTGAGCGCTCCATTCCGGCCTACCCGGACGGCTGGGGGGAAGAGGAGGGCCACTGGCTGACCCGCTCCTCGATTCTGAAGTCAACCAATCTGCTGGACTGGGAGTTCGTCGCGGACACCACGCCGCTGGACATTAACGACCGGGACAACATCCTGTTTCCTGAGAAAATAAACGGCAAATTCGTGCTGCTCCGCCGCCCCGAAGAATATGTGGGCGAGGCTTACGGCACGGAGAAAGCCGCCATGTGGATTACCTATTCCGAGGATCTCGTGCATTGGGAAGAGCCCAAGCTGCTCGCCACCGCCGGGAACCTGTCCTGGGAATCGCGGAAGATCGGCGGCTCTACGCCTCCAATCCGTACAGACAAGGGCTGGCTGGTGCTCTATCACGGCGTAGATGAGGATATCGTCTACCGTGTAGGAGCGATGCTGCTGGATCTGGAGCAGCCGGAGAAAATCATCGCCCGGACTCATAACTTCATTATGGAGCCGGAGACGTATTACGAGAAATTCGGCTTCCAGATTCCGAATGTCATCTTCCCGACCGGCAATGTGGTCAAGGACGGTCTGCTCTATATCTACTACGGCGTAACGGACACAGCGATCGCGCTCGCCACGGTGCCGTTGGATGAACTGGTGGAGCATATCCTGAAGGAAGCGGAGTAGGCGGCAGCTTCAGAAATCGGAGCAGGCAATGAAGTGGAGCAACCAGTCCCGGTTCCCCTGCGGGCGAGGGGTTTACTCCCAACTGCCAGGGAACTCCTTTATAAGGCATTGAGGACATAAATGTTGCACTTTTTGCAGCTTCGGTTCGTAGGTAGCCAGGTATACAGGCAGATTGTTGCATAGAATTCAACAATCTGCCTACTAAGCGGCCTGAAAAAGGTGAAATCCTGCCTTTTGTGCAACAATCGCGGATTCGGGCCAAACCGATACGGGAAATGTTGCATTTGTTGCAGGATTATAGGGGTGCTCACCAGATTTCAGGGGTTCAGGCTATTAACTATTCACCGGATAAATAATTGCTTGGACATCGCAATTTCAGGTTCAGCCTATCCATGGTTCAGCCTAGCCACAGGGCGGAGGCTCCGCCCAATCAAACCGGTCTTTTCGCAGCGGCCCCCTTCAAGGCATGTTCCTTGCGGTATTGCCCCGGCGTCAGACCGGTTTCTTTTTTGAACTTGCGGATGAAGTTGGGCGCATCCAGGTAACCGACCTGCTCGATAATCTCCTTGAGCGGAGCGCTGGTGTTCTCCAGCAGCCGGATGACCTCGTCCACACGCCGCTGCCAGATATATTGCGAGAAATTGCTGCCGGTCTTTTCCTTGAAGCTCCGGCTTAAATAAGAGGTCGAGATGGCGAACTTCAGCGCTACATGCTCCAGGCTGAGGGTGTAATCTGCGAATTGCTGGTCCACATACGCCAGAATGTCATCCATCAGGGAAGACTCACTGGTCTCTGTGTTCCGCTCGACCTGCGCGCAAATGGCGGAAGCCAGCGAGAGCAGCCGGCTCTCCAGCTCCTCTAATGTCTCGAAGGAGGTCAGCTCCGGCATATTGGTGAACACCTCATCCATACCAAGCTCGGAGGCGGTGCGCAGAAAAGCGTTCAGCAGATCGAAGCAGATACACCGCAGCAGATGAACCTGCAGCGGCTCGTCCTTGATCGTGTCAATGGTGTCGGTAATCATCTGGGCCGCTACCGATTCGTTGCCCTGCTTCAGACTCTGCTCCAGCTTCAGCATGGTTTTGCGCGGAATCCAGAAGCTCTCGGCAGCGGCAGGGTTCAGCTCCGCAAGCTGCTCGAAGTAGGTGACCTGGCCGCTGCGCCGGATCATCCGGTGCTCCAGCGCGGCGGCGGCTTCAATGAAAGATTGGTTCAGCCGGGCGAGATCACGGTAGGCCATACCGACACCGATACTCAGCGCAAGCTGCGAGTGTTCACGGATCACATCCTGAATCGCTTCAATCACCTGCTCCATCCGGCTCTGAACGGGCAGTTCTCCCTCCCCTGGAAGGGAGATGATCAGGGCGAACTGGTCCTTGACCGAGAATTCAATTCCGAAGATCTGCGCATCCGGGCCCGGCAGGCAGATATTGCTCAGCATCTCCTGCAGCAGATGGCGTTCCTGCCAGGACTTGCCGCCCGGAGCGGTATCATCCCAGGACAGGATGGCCGAGAAGTAAAGGCCCTGTCCCTGCGGATGCCGGAAGCCTGCGCTCAGGATCATCTGTTCAATCTCGGGATCATCCGGCTGGCCGTGCTTGAGCAGCAGCAGCATGCACTGGTTGCGGACAAAAGGCTCCTGGAGATCAATCCGGGCACTGTAGTCATGAAGCGTCTGCCGGATGGACTCCCATTCATCGCGCAGCTTCGGAGCCTCATTGCCGTTACCTCTCGGCTTGGCGAACTCCATCAGATCGCGGATAGGGTGATACTGCCGCTTGGCCAGCAGCAGCGCGGCCGCTATGCCGGTAACGACTGTAATACAGAAGACAATCAGAATCAGTGTCTGGACATGGGCAACGCGGCTGAAGAACTGGAAGCTGGGCATCGTGGTGACGTAGGTCCAGCCATTCTCCTCCGACTGCACGGACACGACGGAGTACTGTTCCCCGTCCAGCTCCAGATTGTGTATCCCCGGCTCAAGGGCGGATAGGGTCTGAAGCTCGTTCTGGGGAAAGCTGACGCCATGGCTGTTCGCGGTCAGCACCTCGCCGGAGGGGCCGAAGATATAGCTGCTGCCTGAGAAATCGCTCAGAACCGAATCCATAACGCCGGTAAGATTGGATTCCTTCATCAGATAGACGACCGTCCCGTAAGGGAACGGGTCATTCGGCTTCACCGGGACAAGCATGGCGAGCATCGGCTCCATCCGGGAATTGACGGTCACATTCTCGGCAGGACGGACGAGCGGCTGACGGGTCTCGTTCAAGTCGCGCCGCAGCTCCTCCGGGGTCCAGCGCTCGAACTGATAGAGGGTATCGAAGGTGACATGAAGATCAGCCAGGCCGCGATAAGAATAGATATTGGAATCACCGTGGAAGTAGAGGAACAGATCCTCCGCGATGCTGCTGCTGGCCTTGTAATTGGCCAGTGCCTGAATCGCCTCCAGACTGTAATAGGGATGCCGGACCATATAAGGAGTCAGATGCTTGTCATAGGCGATTCTTCCGGCGATCTCCTGAAGCTCGTTCATCCGGCCGTCGATGGTGCTTTTCACCTGATTGAGCTGATTGACATTGGATTGTTCAATTTCGAACCGCAGGCCCTTGACGGCGTTTTCATAGACGAAGATGGTAACACCTGTGAGCGGGATCAGGAACATGAGGATATAGGAAAAAGCGTATTTCAGCAGCAGCCTTGACTTGAAATGATTCCAGGTCAGCCGGAACCGGTTCAGCAAGGATGGCTTGGGTGCGGAATTAGCCATACAGCAGTACCTCCAGTGTTAAGATATTCGGACTAGAAATCTAGGATGGAACCTCTTGACTTAGAAATTGCAGTTCTCTTCTGGATTACACTTGTGCTACTATAAACATTATAACATTATAATCTTTGGAGTGAGCAGCTTTATATTTTTCTAAGAGGACGGCATGTCCGTTACTACTTGTTAAATATAAGGATGTATGGAGTTCATGTCATTAATCATTTTTTGTAATTCCCCTGTAAATCTGTATTTGGAAAAAAGGAGATGGGACAAGTGGGCACAGAGAACGTGCTGCGCAATTTGCGGCTGGTGGACGGCCGGACGGTGGATATCTCCATTCAGGATGGGATCATCACCGCGATTACCCCGCCGGGCCAGGCAGAAGGCAGGACCCTGCTGGACTGTTCCGGGTTATACGGCTCCAGCGGATGGATTGATCTGCATGTACATGCTGTGCCGGAGCTTGACCCCTACGGCGATGTGATCGACGAGATCGGGGTGAAGCAGGGAGTGACGACAGTGGTGGATGCCGGAAGCTGCGGGGCAGACCGGATCGGGGCTTTTTATAGTGCCAGTCTTCTGGCGGATACACGGGTATTCGCGCTGCTCAATATCTCAAGGATCGGCCTTACGCGGACCGATGAGCTCTCGCAGCTGGAGTGGATTGACCGGGCCAGGGCGGTGGAAGCGGCGGCAGCCTACCCGGAATTCATCGTCGGCCTGAAGGCACGCATCAGCCAAAGTGTCGTCAAGGACAGCGGCATTGAGCCGCTTAAGCTGGCGCGTACCTTATCGGATGAGATGAAGCTCCCGCTCATGGTGCATATCGGCTCCGCTCCGCCTGCGATCTCCGAAGTGCTGGAGCTGCTGCGGGCAGGCGATGTAATTACCCATTACCTGAACGGCAAAGCCAATAATCTGTTCCAGGCGGGCGGCACTCCGCTTCCCGAGCTGCTGGACGCTGTGGCCCGGGGCGTCCTGCTGGATGTAGGACACGGCACGGCAAGCTTCTCCTTCCAAGTGGCGGAGCAGGCCAAGCGGGCCGGGATTGCCCTGAATACGATCAGCACAGACATCTACCGGGGCAACCGGCTAAATGGTCCAGTGTACAGTATGGCGGATGTACTGACCAAATTCCTCTATCTCGGCTACAACCTGGAAGAGGTGATCCGTGCAGTCACAAGCAGCGCCGCAGCGTGGCTCGGCAAGCCGGAGCTTGGGCAGATCCGGATAGGGCAGCAGGCCAACCTGACTTTGTTCGCTCTGGAAGCCGGAGAGAAGCAGCTTATAGACTCGGAGGGCGATGTCCGGACCGCGAATCACTATATTGAAGCAAAAGGAGTCTTTATCAATGGATCACTCATTACAAGCTAAATATGGATTGAAGCGTGTGATTAATGCCAGTGGAAGAATGAGCATCCTTGGTGTATCTGCGCCAACAGATTCGGTGATGGAGGCAATGAAGCAGGGCGGGCAGCAATACGTGGAGATTGCGGATCTGGTGGACAAATCGGGAGCGTACATCGCCCGCCTGCTCGGCTCGGAAGGGGCTGTTGTCGTGAATTCGGCCTCCAGCGGCATTGCACTGTCGGTGGCAGCCATTGTGACCGCTGGAGATCCCCGCCTCAGTCTGCGCCTGCACCAGGAGCAGGTGCTGAAGAATGAGATCATTATGCTGAAGGGCCATAATGTGCAGTATGGAGCGCCGGTGGAGACGATGGTTTTCCTCGGCGGCGGCCGGGTGGTTGAAGCGGGATATGCCAACGAAGGCCGTGCAGAGCATATTGAACAGGCCATCGGTGAACGTACCGCAGCGATCCTCTATGTGAAATCCCACCATGCGGTCCAGAAGAATATGATCTCGGTGGAGGAAGCCTGGGAGGTGGCACAGCGCAGGGGAGTACCGATGATTGTCGATGCGGCTGCGGAGGAGGATCTGCGGAAGTATGTCCAGTATTCCGATCTGGCCATCTACAGCGGCTCGAAGGCGGTGGAAGGTCCAACTTCAGGCATTGTAGCGGGCGGGAAGAAATACATCGGGTGGCTGAAGGTGCAACTGCACGGGATCGGCCGCAGCATGAAGGTCGGCAAAGAGACGACCTTCGGATTGCTCAAGGCTCTGGACGAGTACCAGGACAAGGCGGACAACAGCCAGCAGGAGAAGCAGGCACTGGAGGCGCTTCAGCCGCTGGCCGGTCTTCCCGGAGTGTCGGTCCGCACCGTGCAGGATGAAGCGGGCCGGGCGATTTACCGGGGACGCATCCAGATTGATGCCGCTGCTGCGGGCGTGGATGCAAGGGAGGTCAATGACCGCCTGCGGGAAGGCGAGATTGCAGTGTACACCCGGGACTATGGAGTGAAGCAAGGGTATTTCGATATCGATCCAAGGCCGCTGCAGGGCGATGATCTGCAGGTCATTGTCAGCAGAATTCATGAGATTATAGGGGGCAGATCATAATGAGCAAGATTCAGGAGCGATTCTATAAGAACAGAGCGGCACTGAATGTACTAGCCGGCAGTATCGGGAATGCCAAGGATATTTACGAGGCTGCCGAAGGGCATGTTCTGGTAGGCGTACTCTCCAAAAATTACGCCAACGCCAGGGAAGCATCCGCCGCTATGACGGAATATGGACAGGTGATTCAGGACGCCGTATCCATCGGGCTTGGAGCCGGGGACAACCGCCAGGCGGCGGTAGTCGCAGAGATTGCTTCAAGCTATGCGGGCAGCCATATCAATCAGGTGTTTCCGGCTGTAGGCGCGACCCGTGCCAATCTGGGAGCGAAGGATAGCTGGATTAACAGCCTGGTCTCGCCATGCGGACAGCCCGGCTATGTCAATATATCCACCGGACCGGTCAGCTCGGGGAATGCTTCGCAGGCTATCGTTCCAGTTCATGCTGCCATCGCTCTGGTCCGGGACATGGGCGGCAATGCGCTCAAATATTATCCGATGAAGGGGCTGGAGATGGAAGAAGAGTATCGTGCGGTAGCCAAGGCCTGCGGAGAAGCCGGATTTGCCCTTGAGCCTACGGGCGGCATCGATCTGGATAACTTCGCACCTATTCTGGAGATTGCGCTTCAGGCGGGTGTACCGCAGGTGATCCCGCATGTCTATTCCTCGATCATCGATCCGCAGACCGGGAACACGAACATCCAGGATGTCCGCACGCTGCTCAGCGCGATGAAATCACTGGTGGACCGGTATGCCTAGAATCGCTGCATTTGGCGAAGTGATGATGCGGCTGCAGGTTCCGGGGGTGGAGACACTGGCCCAGAGCAGCAGGCTGGAGTACTCTTTTTCGGGCAGCGGGGTAAATGTAACGGCAGCGCTGGCCAGATATGGCCATAACGGAGCATTAATCACGACCTTGCCGGAGACTCCGGTAGGGGAAGCCGCAATCGCTTATCTGCGCAAGCTTGGGGTAGATACGTCACTGATCCGCCGGGGCGGCAAGCACCTCGGGATGTACTTCCTGGAGAATGGGTTCGGTGCCCGCCCCGGAAGAGTCACGTATACCGACCGGCTGGGCAGCAGCTTCAATACCGCTGAGGCTGATCAGTATGATATGGCGGCGCTGGTTTCCCGGGTGGATGTGCTTCATCTATGCGGCATTACGCTGGCTATGAATGACAGGGTGCGCGGGCAAATGAAGCAGCTTGCGGCAGAGGTGAAGCGTGCGGGGGGCAGGGTGGTATTCGACTGTAACTACCGTCCGGCGTTATGGGGCGAGGAGGGTTATGCCAAGGCCCGCCCGCATTACGAAGAGCTGCTTACGCTTGCCGATCTGGTGCTGATGAACGAGAAGGATGCGCTGTACATTCTTGGCACCGCAGCGGCAGATTATGATAGAATAACACAGTTGAAGCAAGCGGTGCCCGCTGTGGCGGAGCGCTTCGGAATCGCAGCGGCAGCGGGCACCCACCGTGAGATTAACGCAGACAATACGCATTCCCTCACAGGATATCTGTACCGTCAAGGTACGTTCGCGTTCTCCCGTAAGCTCACCTTCCCGGTGTATGACCGGATCGGTGCCGGGGATGCTTATGCCAGTGCCATTATTCATGGTGAATTGCAGGATTATCCGCAGCAGCAGACGGTGGATATGGCAGCGGCCGCAGCGATGCTGGCCCATACCATCCCGGGCGATACAGCGTTGTTCACCGAGAGCGAGGTGCTCCGCGCGCTGGATGGCCATACCTCAGATGTTGAAAGGTAGTGAACGTAAGGTGTCTCTGAAACGCAAGCAAGGCCCCTTATACCAGCAGATCCAGAAGATCCTCAAGGACCGGATTCTGCACGGGGTATACCCGCTCGGCAGCATTATCCCTTCCGAGCCGCAGCTGGAGAAGGAGTTCGGTGTCAGCAAAATGACGGTCCGAGGTGCGGTCCAGGAGCTGGCCCAGGAAGGCTATGTGCAGAAGAAAAGCGGTGTCGGAACCATTGTCATGCGCAATACCGCCTATCAGAAGCTCTCTAAGGGCAAACGGTTCACAGAGCTGCTGGTTGAAGCAGGCCATAAGCTGGAAAAGAAGCTGCTGAGCACAAGTCTGGTCACCAATGAGACTGGGACAGAGGAATACAGCCGCTACGGGCCGTATTGCCAGCGGATTGAACGTCTGTATATTCTGGATGGACAGCCTTATATCCATCTAGTGCACTTCTTGACGGCAGCAGCCCTGCCGGGTGGAGGGTCAGCAGAGCTGGGGGCGGACATCCAGTCCCTGTACGACTCGCTGGAGGAGAACGACATCGTGCTGGAGAACTTCAGGGACCGGTTTTTTGTCGAGTCAGCACCACCCGAGGTATGCCTGCTGCTGAAGCTTCCGCCGGGGACGCCTGTGCTGAAGCGCCTGCGCAACTCCTATGACGGGGAAGGCAGGCTGATCGAACACAGCATCGGCAGCTATAATACGGAGCTCCATCATTATCTGGTCAGCTACGACACCTGAGGCTCGTCACTCTCATTCTATGCTACGGTTGCACACAAGCTCGCTTGTAGGTAACTGTAGCATTTTTGCTTATATAGATTGAACTTGAAAATATACGGAAAGGGAAAGTGGCGGAGGGGAATTTTGGAACTGTAGGAGCGGTAGCGTCCGCCTGATAGTACATATTCGGTTCATATTCTGTTCATATTGTCGTCATAAAGAGTACATCTTCGTTCGGTAAGCTTGCATTAACGGCAATGAAGCAAGCTTACTACCAGTTAAGATAGGGGAAGATGAACATGAGACCATCGGCGAATAACATAATGGGAAATCAAACGGGGTTCAAGAAACTGCGCAAGATTCTGCTTAAAATATTGGGAGCCATCCTGCTCGCTATTGTGATTTTTGTGGGGATTGTGTATATCACGAATGTAATCAGCAGCAATGCCGAGTCCAAAAGGATTGAGCCTTACGGCCAGCATGTATCCGTAGACGGCAAAAATATGAATGTGTTCATTCAAGGAGATGGACCGGACACGGTCGTGCTGCTTCCCGGCTTCGGAACAGCTTCACCGGCGCTTGATTTCAAGCTGCTCATCGATGAGCTGTCTCCGCATTATAAGGTTGTAGTGGTTGAGCCTTTCGGCTACGGCTTAAGCGACGCAACGAAGAAAGAACGAACCTCAGAGAATATCGTAAATGAAATCCATGAAGCGCTGCAGCAGCTCGATATTGACCGTTATATCCTTATGGGCCATTCTATTTCAGGAATTTATAGTCTGGATTATGTGAATAAATACTCAGATGAAGTAAGTACATTTGTCGGACTGGATAGCAGTGTACCCTCGCTGAGCGAGAAGAAAATAGAGTCTTCAGAGACAAGCATGGTTAAATGGTTCCGCGATCTGGGCTTCGCCCGGCTGCAATTGAAGCTGAGTGCTGACCCTTATGAGGGACTGGCATATGATGAACATACCAAAGAACAATTGAAACTGCTGATACACAAAAATATGTACAATACTACTCAGTTAAATGAGGCGGAGAGTATGTTTTCCAATTTTGAAGAGGCTGAACAGCGGAGGGTAACTTTCCCTCCCAATCTCCCTGTCCTTCTCTTTGTTCAAGCGGAGCATCCGGCAACCGATCAATGGATTCCTGAGCATGAGAAGCTGATTAAGAATTCCGTACATGCCGAAATGGAGCTGCTGGATGCCAATCATTATTTGTACCGTTCCCATCCCAAAGAAATTGCGGAGAAATTCATGAGCTTCATGAAGGGGATAGCGCAGCAGCCATGAGGCTATGCCGGGGCTTACTAAACTTAATAAAACACAGTGAATTAATAAGAATTTTATCTTTTCAAATGACATGGTTTGTGAGAGAATAGGTACAATCTTATAGAGTTAACATTTGACATTACCTATTTTAGAGGAGGAAATACCCATGTCAGAAGAGCGCAAGCTGTCCTTTGAAACCCTCGCCATCCACGCAGGCCAGGAGATTGATCCCACTACTTTAGCCCGTGCCGTGCCGCTGTATCAGACTACATCCTACGGTTTCCGGGATGCGGAGCATGCTGCTAATCTGTTCGCGCTCAAGGAGTTCGGCAACATCTATACCCGGCTGATGAATCCGACCACTGATGTGTTTGAGCAGCGTCTTGCCGCGCTGGAGGGCGGGGCAGGGGCACTGGCGACCGCTTCCGGAGCAGCAGCGATTTCCTTCTCTATTCTGAATATTGCCGGGGCAGGGGATGAGATTGTCTCCTCCGCAAGCCTGTACGGCGGAACTTATAATTTGTTCTCCACGACGCTGCCCAAGCTGGGCATTAAGGTGAATTTTGTGGATTCCGATAACCCGGAGAACTTCCGGGCAGCGATTACGGACAAGACCAAAGCGCTCTACGCTGAGACGATTGGTAATCCGCAAGGGAACGTTCTGGATATCGAAAAGGTTGCAGCCATCGCCCACGAGCACGGGATTCCGCTGATTGTAGACAACACCTTCCCAAGTCCGTATCTGCTGCGTCCGATTGAATTCGGGGCGGATATCGTCGTACACTCGGCGACCAAATTCATCGGCGGCCACGGTACCTCTATCGGCGGAGTCATCGTGGACGGCGGCAAGTTCGACTGGAAGGCCAGCGGAAGGTTCCCTGGACTTACTGAACCGGACCCGAGCTACCACGGGGTAGTGTACACTGAAGCTGTAGGCCCTATCGCTTATATCATCAAGGCGCGGGTTCAACTGCTTCGTGACCTGGGCGCGGCCATTTCACCGTTCAACTCGTGGATGCTCTTGCAGGGTCTCGAAACGCTGCATCTGCGTCTGGAGCGCCACAGCCAGAATGCACTCAAGGTTGCCCAGTATCTGGAGGCGCATGATTCGGTAGAGTGGGTCAGCTACGCTGGACTACAGAGTCACCCTTCGTATGAGCTGGCACAGAAATATCTGCCTAAGGGCCAGGGCGCGATTCTGACCTTCGGAATTAAGGGCGGGGCGGCCGCAGGGGTGAAGCTGATCGAGAACGTGAAGCTGTTCTCCCATCTGGCCAATGTCGGCGATTCCAAGTCGCTGATCATCCACCCGGCCAGCACCACTCACCAGCAGCTGTCGGACGAAGAACAGATTACCGCCGGTGTTACACCGGAACTGCTGCGCTTGTCCATCGGTACTGAATCCATCGATGATATCCTCTATGATCTGGAGCAGGCGATCGCTGCCAGCCAGCAGGCTTAGGCGCTGTTCCTTGCAGCATAGGAAGAGGAATTACAGACCACTGTTTGATGCAGCGTATTGCTGCATTAGGCAGTGGTCTTGTTTTTTTAGCAGGAGGTGGGTTTGGGAGTAATGGGAAGAGAGAGGAGTGTCAGCGGGGGAATCGTTTGTGAGTAAAACGGTTGGTGAGGTATGTGTTCGCGCTGAAGTTGCACGGCAATTGTACTTTCTGCAATGGATTAGGCCATTTTCGGCGTTAAAATCCGTTCTAATGTATTCCATACAACAGATTTCCGGCATACGGCCCCAAAACACCTCTCCCGCAAAAATCTGCTGTACAAACTGCAACAGATCGCTTTTTACAACCGCTAAAGAGAAAATCTGCTGTAGTAAATACATTAGATCAGCTATGGACCATGCCGAACCCGAATCCCAACCCCAGTTCTAAGCCATTAGAGATTAACAACAAAATATGTAAAAGTTATTTCCTACCCACTTGAGCTCGCTCCACTTACTTCAGCTTACTCACCCACTCCAGCTCGCCCGACTTACTCCAGCTTACTCACCGACTTCAACTCGCCCGCCTACTCCAACTCGCGTACTTCCCTCAACTCGCCGCCCCACCGTGTCCACTACCCATTCGGATAAGGTGCCGCAGCCGCATTCATTTGATACCGTTTGCATATTTCAGCATCATTGCCCGTAACTATAGAATGAAGCATGTGAGGTGTTGACAGCAGTCCTGAGAAGGAACAGCACGGCAGTAATCCTAGTGAGAAAAGGTGGGTGCGAGGATGAAGGTTGAACGCCAGCAGAATGAGGGTCCAAAGTATGAGGAGCATCCGTTCCAGTCTGACCCCGGTGGCCGGGCGGCTGGTGCAGAGATGAGCCAGTCCGCATCTGTAGCCTCCGCCGCAGCGGAATTTCTTGCTGAGGGGGACCTGCGCAAGAGTAACGTGAGTACGAGCCGCACGTATATCCGCCGTCCCGGGGAGCGCCAGGCCTTCCTGGTGCTGCGCGAGGGCAGGGGGGACGGAACTGTCCGCCGTGAGCCGCCCGGCGTCTACCCTGCGGGGCCCTGCCTGATCCGGGGCGAGGAATGGCTGCACGAGCCGGAACTGTCGGCGCTCTACTCGCGCTGGATGTCGTGCGGGGATGAGGAGCCGGTGCAGGCTGAGCGTATCCTGCAGCGGATCTATCACCGGCTGCGGGCTGCTGCTGCCGACCTCCTGGAGTCGGCGGACGGCGTATGGGCCGCAGTCACTCTGCCTTACACGGTGGAGCTCGCCACCCGCCCGGACCGGCTGGCCACGCTGCAGGATGCGCAGCTTGGCGCGCTGTTCGCCGCCGCCCTGCACAGCCAGCGGCTGGGCGGCGACAGCCGCATTGACCTGCTGGCGCCGTACCCCGCCAGCCTGGAGGAATTCGCGGCGCAGCGCGAATTCATTGAGGGCGTGGCCGAGCAGACTCTCGGCCACGCTTATGCGGCAGCCTGCCGCATCGGGGCGCTGCTCGCGCCCGATGTGGGGCCGGCTGCCGCAGGGGAAATCGCGCGTATCGCCGATTTCCTGGTGCTGGACGGCGCGGCGGAGGAGGCCGCGCCGGGGGAGAACGCCGCCGAGGGCTTCGCGCAGGCGGCGGCTGGGGTGCTGGCCGCCGTGCGCCGGGTGCGGCCGGCGGCGGCAGTGCTCGCCGCGGGGGCACCGGCGGCGTACGCGCTGGCCGATCTGTATGAGATCGGCCTGAGCGGGGTCTTCTGCGGCGCGGCCCAGCGGACCGACGCGCTGCTGCGGGCGGCCTGCCTCACCTGGATAGCGAGGCAGGAGCATCCTGATGCTGCCGCCGGAGGTTGGCAGTAGGTGGAAGTATCTGGCGGTAGCTGGCAGTAGCGGCGGCCTGGCCTGCCTACACTGTCTGGTCTGCCGCGAGTAGCGGGATCGGCCAGGCAACGACTGCTACAGCGCTCTATTCTCCACCATCTGCACAAACGTATGCCAACGAAATACCCGCAAAACACTCGAAAACCCACAACAACCCACAACAACCCGATTTCGCCAAGCCCTGGGGCTGCGCGGAATCGGGTTTTTAAACTAACTTATAGGTGTGTTTTATGTCGTATGATTTATCTCATGTGTTTTAAGTAATGTGTTTTAAATTCATATGATTAGGGAAGCTCACTCCATTTTGCGGCGTAATAAGGCTATGCTTGGAGCTCCATGTTTTCATTCGCAGCGATCATTCAGCGGTAGTTGTATTCTGTACATTTAAAACCAGCGAAAAGGAAGACTTTTCTCTTCTAAGTGTAGTTGGTACAACTAAATTAGCCCGAATGAGCAAGAATCCAGCTATAGCGTTATTATAATTGTACGAAATACAGTTAAACGAATATTCGGCGGTACAACAGACGATTTAGATGTACAGAGTGCAATTAAGTATGCCGCCTACACGTACTCGGGCACGGCACGGTTAGAGTTATAGCTGTGGCTGTGCTGAGGCTGAAGGGAGGACTCTTGTGGCGGCTCGGTGGGGGCTGATCGGGATTGGAACTAGTTGACTGCATTGTCACAGCCCCAGTTCCAGCTATAATCTCAGTTTCAACGACAGCCCCAAGTCTCAGCCCAGCCCCAATCTCAGCCTAGCCACCGTCCAAGTTTAGCCACAGTCTCCCCCGAATTTTCTCTCTATTCAGCTCTCTAGCCCTCATTCAGCTTCCGAGTCTCATTCCAATCCTACCCCAGCTTCACCGTCCCCCCGCCCGGAATGCGGCAGGCTTCATCCCCCACAGAGACCCACACCTCCGTAGCCGACGGATTATAAACCATCTCCTGCGAAGCGGAGAAGCGCAGTCCCTGCAGCGCGGACAGATAGTCTACGATTTCGATATTGGTGGCATACCAGATGTCCTCGTGACCGCCCATCATGGCGGCGAACTGCTCCAGCTCTCCCCAGTTATCATCGTCATTGAACTCATAGCTGTGTCCCCAGACGTACAGCAGCTGCATATACGAGAAGCGGGGCTTCTCCTCCAGGAACTTCTTGCCCAGGGCCAGCATCTCCTTGTGGTGGCAGGTAGGGTGCCAAGCCAGCAGGTTGTCCGGCAGGCTGAAGCTGCGGTGGGAATTCACCGTGCGGGAATACTCAATGCCCAGGGCAGGCAGCAGGCCGATCACCTGATCATTGTAATTGCCGAACGGATAGGACATGCCCCGGACCGGATAACCGGCCAGCGCCTCCAGCGCCTTGCGGTCCGTCAGAATCTCGTCGGCGATCCCCTCGCGCGGAGTCATGGTAAGGAAAGGATGAGTACTGGTATGTGCTGAGATCTCATGCCCCTCATAGAGCGCAGCCACTTCGTCCTGTGAGATGTAGCCCTCCTTGCCGAACAACCCCGAATTCAAATGGAAGGATCCCTTCAGCCCATGCCGGTTAAGGATCTCCACAAGACGTCTGTCGTGGATTCTTCCATCATCCCAGCTCGTTGTTAGCGCTTTAGAAACTCCGCCCGGAAAAAGATCAAACTTAATTCTCATTACCTGTTACCCTCCCTGATTTCTTTATACAGAATTAGAACGTGAGCATGTACTCCTTCTACTCATGTATTCTTCCAACTGAGGAATACAGCTCTATTATGAACAATGCCAGAAGTGAAAGCGATTAGCAAGATTCTTGTTAATGGACGGCAATGCGGCGCTTGACTACACTGGGGTTGCGAACAGGGCTAAACAGCCGGGAACAGGCTCCAGGCTCCAGGCTCTAGGCTCTAGGCTCCAGGTTTGAGGTTCCAGGTTTGAGGTTCCAGGTTTTAGGCTACAGGTTTCCGGTTCAGAGCAGGACATTGCAGAAGGAGGAGCATTATGGAAGCAGTATCACGGACAGTACTCGAAGGCCATATCGCCCGCGTCATTGAGCGGATGAAGGATATGAGAGGCTCCATTCAGGAAACCGCACCCATCGGCATCATCTCTATGGACAATTGGGAGTGGCCCCAGGGGGTTGGATTATTTGCCTTATACAGATATTACCGGGAAACCGGGGAGCAGGAGATTCTACACTACCTGATGGGCTGGTTCGACAGCAAGCTTGACGGAGGCATTCCGGCGAAAAATGTTAATACGATGTGTCCGATGCTTACCCTTAGCTATCTGGCAGAGGAGACCGGGCGCGCGGATTATATGCAGCTGTGCCGGGAATGGCTGGAGTATGCGCTGCATGATATGCCGCGCACGGAGGAAGGCGGTCTTCAGCATGAAGTGACCGGCAGTCCGAATACCGGGCAGCTCTGGGACGACACGCTGTATATGACGGTGTTGTTTGTGGCCCGGATGGGGATCGTGCTGAAGGAGGAGGCGTGTATACAGGAGAGCATCCGCCAGTTTCTCGTCCACCTGAAGTATCTGACCGATCCCGTGACCGGCTTGTTCTTCCACGGCTGGACCTTCGAGGGCGGCCATCACTTTGCCCGGGCCCTGTGGGCACGCGGCAATTCCTGGTATACCGCCGGGCTCGTGGATTATCTGGAGATGGTGGAGCTGCCGTCAGGGGTGAGCAGCTTCCTGCTGTCCTCCCTTGCGCGGCAGGTACGCAAGCTGACAGAGCTGCAAGCCCCGGAAGGCGCATGGCATACCTTGCTGGACGACAGCAGCTCGTATCTGGAGACCTCGTCCACCGCCGCTTTTGCTTACGGGATGCTGAAGGCGGTGCGGCAAGGACTGCTGCCTGAGGATTGCCGCAAGCCTGCAATGGCGGCACTGCATTATGTGCTGGGCCAGATCGATGAAGAAGGGGTGGTGCAGGGCGTCTCCTACGGCACGGGGATGGGCGCTACGCTTGACGACTACCGGGAGATTCCGGTCTGCCCGATGCCCTACGGGCAATCCATGGCCCTGCTGCTGCTGGTGGAGGCGATGAAGCATGTATAATCCCGCCAGCACCCATTCTGCCAGCATCAATTCCGCCACCAAGGGGCTGCCGGGGCTGGACCGGATCGCCTTCCATAATGTTGCCGAGCTGGAGCCGGCAACGGGCTACGGCGTGCACCTCCGCCGCATTCCCCGCAGCGTCAGGGAGCATCTGAACGAGCGGGGCCGGTTCATCGCCGGGGAAGCGGGCGGCTGTGAGCTCAGGTTCGTCACACCGGCTCCGAATATCCGTGTCACGCTGACCTTGCCGGAGACGGGTGGCAGCGTAACGGTATACAAGGGCGGGCTGTTCCACTCCAGGCATGAGCTTCAGGCCGGGAGCATACGCACCCTCCAGCTAAGCGAACCGCCGCGTCTGGCGATGGCGGAGCGTGAGCTGCTGATGGAAGCGGGATTCGCGCCGGAGGTATGGCGGATCTGCTTCGGACGGTATGCTTGTGTGGTCTGTGGCATCGAGACCTTCGGCCATCCGCTCCGCCCGCCGGTGGAAGGGGAGATTCCCCGCACACGCTGGATTGCTTACGGCTCATCCATCACGTATGGAGAGAACAGCAGCCTGCCGTATATTGCCCACGCGGCAAGAAGGCTGGCGGCCGATGTACTCAATCTCGGCATGAGCGGCTCCTGCCATTGTGAACGGGAGATGAGCAACTATCTTGCGGCGCAGGAGGACTGGTCATTCATGACGCTGGAGCTGGGCGTGAATATGCGTGACCACCTGTCGCCGGATGAATTCCGTGAGCGGAGCGGCTACCTGCTTGACCAACTGGTGAGCAGACATCCCGGGAAGCCGGTAGCGGTGATCACGATGTATCCCAACTTTGCGGTGTTCCCCGGCAGTGGAATAGCGGAGAAGGATCTTCAGTTCAACGACATTCTGCGAAGTCATGTGCAGCGTCTGTCCCGCCCCAAGCTGAGCCTGATCGAAGGAAGCCGGGTGCTGGATGATCTGGCCGGGCTGTCCTGCGACCTGATTCACCCGGGGGATGAGGGACATATACGGATGGGTGAGAATTTGGCCCGGGAGCTGGCCGGAATTCTGTAACCCCAGGCGGTATAAGGGTCCGCGCCGATTAACAGAAAAACTGAATATTGCCCTAACCCGCTGAAGCGGCTATGGTGAGGACATGAAATCGGCCATTTCAGCTCCATCGCAAGACTTAATCACGCACGAGCAGGATCACGCACAACACGCAAGCGAAAGGAGGCACCGAGATGAAAGCGAATACAAGAAGTGAAGCGGTGCTGCGGCTGGACAGTTCAAGGCAGAGCTCACGGCAGAGCGGAAGCAGCCGCAGACGCTTCTGGCAGACCCGCCGATTCAAGAACAATGTTCCTCTGTGGGTCATGTTCGTTCCGGTTATCGCATTCTATATTATTTTCAAATACACGCCCATGCTGGGACTGGTCATTGCCTTCAAGAATTATACCTTCTATGAGGGAGTATGGGGCAGCCAATGGGTCGGCATGGACAATTTCACCAATCTGTTCACCCAGGCGCAGTCGGTGCAGATTATCCGAAATACGCTTGTGCTCAGTATATTATCCGTGCTGGTCAGCTTTCCGTTCCCGATTGCCCTGGCGATTATGCTGAATGAGGTCAGGAACAAATTTTTCAAAAAGTCAGTCCAGACGCTGGTGTATCTGCCTTATTTCTTCTCATGGGTCATTGTCGGCGGGCTGGTGGTGACGATCTTCGCCCAGACCGGGGTAGCCAATGTGCTGGTCGAGAAGCTGCTCGGCAAGCCGTTTCCGTTCCTTTTCAAGGAGTGGTCCTGGGTATCCATCTTTCTCGGCTCGGGCATCTGGAAGGATGCGGGCTTCAACGCAATCATCTATCTGGCGGCACTGACTTCCATTGATCCCAGCCTCTATGAAGCGGCGAGTATGGACGGGGCAGGCAAATGGAAGCAGATCCGTAACATCACACTTCCCGGGATCAGCCCGACTATTGTCATTATGCTGATTCTGGCTATGGGACGGGTGATGGAGGTCGGCTTCGACCATGTGTACGTGCTGCAGAACTCGATTGTATCGGGGATCTCCGAGGTTATAAGTACGTATATTTATGCGATTGGACTGCAGGGCGGGCAGTTCAGCCTGACGGCTGCCCTGGGGATGTTCGATTCTCTTGTGGCACTGACCCTGGTGCTGATCTCCAACGCTATCGCCCGGCGCTTTAACAAAGGCTTGTGGTAACAGGAGGACACTATCTATGCAAAGTACAAACGGTGAAAAAGTATTCTACAGCTTCAATTATCTGCTGCTGACGCTCGCAGGCATTCTCTGTCTGCTGCCGCTGCTCCATCTGGCCTCCCTGTCCCTCAGCGGCAAGGACGCGGTGCTCTCCGGTTTTGTCACCCTGTGGCCGGTTGATTTCACAATAAGCTCTTATACCATGCTCTTCGAGGGAACGCCGGTGGTGCGTGCGTTTGGCAACAGTCTCCTGATTACTCTGGTCGGTGTAGCGGCCAGCATGCTGTTCACCATTTTCGCCGCGTATCCCTTGTCCCGCCGTGATTTCTACGGAAGACGCACGCTGACGCTGGCGATTGTGTTCACGATGCTGTTCACCGGCGGACTGATTCCGACCTATCTCGTGGTCAGCAGTCTCGGTCTGGTGGATTCCTACGCAGCCCTGTGGCTCCCGGCTCTGGTCAGTACCTATAATATGATGATCATGCGGTCTTTTTTCGAGAACATTCCGGAGGAGCTAATCGAGGCGGCCAGAATCGACGGCTCCGGTGAATGGCGGCTGCTGGCGGGGATTATTCTGCCGCTGTCCCTGCCGGTGCTGGCGACGATCGGACTCTTTTACGGCGTATATTACTGGAACTCCTTCTTCAATGTCATGATCTACATGAACAGCCCGGAGAAAATCAATCTGACCGTTCTTATCCAGCAGATGGTGAAGAGCCAGGCCGTTCTGCAGGAGCTGAATACCATGAACTCGCAGGAGGTGGTCAATATTACACCGGAGGGCATCAAGGCTGCCGGGATTATGGTGATGGTCATTCCGATGCTGATCGTGTACCCGCTGCTGCAGCGGTATTTTGTCAAAGGCGTAACGATCGGTGCGATCAAGGGCTGAGCCATCACTCTTCATATCCGCAAGTACAAGAACACCATTATAGGAGGGTCACATTCATATGTCCAAACCACTTTGGCTTAGCAAAAAAAGTGCTGCCGGTGCAGCTACACTGATGCTCGCAATCGCTGTCACAGGCTGCGGCGGCAATAATGCCGCCACGCAGGGCGCAGACGGGGGCAAGGAAGGCACCTCCGGGAAACGCGGGTCCATCACCGTCTCTCTATATGACCGGGGCACGGTGCCTGCAGAGGAAGGAACGATGAGCGACAACCGCTGGACGAGATGGGTCAATGAGAACGGGCCGGTGAATGTCAAATACATTACGGTTCCGCGTTTTGAATCCCTGCAGAAGTTCAATGTGCTGTTCGCGTCGAAGTCGGCCCCCGACCTGATCTTTGAATTTGATACCGCTTACCAGGGACAGCTCTACAACCAGAAGCAGCTCCTTCCGCTGGATGATCTGATCGCAGGCAGCAGTACGGAATATAAGGCAATGCTGGAGAAGTATCCGGCGCTGCGCAAGGCAGGTACGATGGCGGACGGCAAGCTGTACACGGTGGGCCGCCCGGTCCAGTTCGGTCCGCAGCATTATCTGTTTATCCGCAATGACTGGCTGAAGAAGCTGAATTTGCAGGTGCCCACTACGCCGGAGGAACTGCTGAATGTGGCCAAAGCGTTCACCGAGCAGGACCCCGACGGCAACGGCAAGGCGGATACGTACGGGACCGGGCTCAGCTTCGTGGCCGGCATTATTCTGAACAACATGTTCGGCACCGGGTTCACGCTGTTCGGGGAAGACCAGTATCCGTGGGTGCTGGAGAACGACAAGGTTGTGCATGACTGGGACCGGATTCAGGCGGCGCTCTCCTTCCAGAAGCAGCTGTATGCGGCCGGTGTGGCGGATAAGGATTTCGTCACCGATAAGAACGGCGAGAAGCAGAAGCAGGACTGGATCTCCGGCAAGCTGGGGATTTACGGAGGCAACGGTGCCGATATCGGCACCTATGAGACGCTGAAGAAGAATTCTCCTGAAGCTGAGGTCATTCCGATTGCCTTGCCGACGACGGAATTCGGTCAGTTCAGCCCGACCCTGACCACGCCGATCCAGATGACGGGGATGGTGAATGCTGCAGCCAAAGATCCGGAATCCGTGATGAAGATGATCGACTTCATGGTTGCGGACCCATACACCACCACCATTCAGAACGGGCTGGAAGGGGTGCATTACAACAAAACCGCCGACGGCCGGGCCGAGGTAATTGATCCGGAGAAAAACAAGAAGGAGCTGGAATACAACCGCGATATGGGGATGCTGACTCCGCTGATCGGCAAGAATTACGGGCTGAAGAACAAGGTCAACCCTACACCTGCCGAGCAGAATTTAATCAAAATCTATGAAATGGCCGAGAAGCTGTACATGGACCCTGACCGCCCGATTGTCGGCATTACGCAAAAGGCCTTCCTGCCGCTGCTGCCGCAGGATCTGACCCAGATCAACACGAACGCGAATAAAACGATTCTCGACCGGGCCATGCAGGCCATTGTAAGCTCCGATCCGGCTTCGGTGGACCAGTTCATTGCGGAGGCCAAGGGCATCTGGGAGAAGGCGGGCGGACCCAAGGTCGATGAGTTCTACGCAGCCTGGTATCAGGACAATAAAGCGGATGCCATCATGCTGAAGGATATTTATGAGATGGGCAAGCAGCTGGATGCGGCTGAATAAATGGAGTCACAGCTTAGGGGGCGAGCAGAGTTGAACAATGGGGTTAGAGCCATTCTGGAGCAGAGCTGGGCGGCGGCCACGGAGAATATTGTGGTGGAAGAAGGGCTGGTGCGCTATAACTGGCCCGGACATACCCGGCAGGTCTCACAGCTGGCGTATTGCCATGAAGCCCGCTTCTCGGCAGGCTATTATGCTTATGGTACACTGCTGGGCCGGCTGGAGGAGCAGGCCGGACTGGAGATGCTTGAAGCCATCGCCGGGCTGCAATTCACCGATCCGGAGCATCCCGATTACGGAGGGTTCCTCTGGTACCGGGAGGAGAGCGTCATTCAGGATTCGAATGCGGCATTCTTTATCCTTATGCCGCTTGTGGCAGTACGCCTCTGCAAGCCGGATGTATTCCCGGCCAGTCATCTGGAGGTGATGCAGCGGATGTTCCGTCATGCGGCAGCCTGGTTCTCCAGAGAATGCCGGACACCGGAGCTGTTCTACCCGAACAAGACGATGAGCGACGGCGCCATGCTGCTGGCTATCGCCCACTTCCTGGATGAGCCGGAGTATCTGCAGACCGCAAGCGGATATTTCGCCAGATGGGAGGAATATACGGCCCGCCGGGGCTGGGGCTGGGGGGAGAATGTCAGCCTCGTCTACCAGGGAGTGATGATGAATGCGCTGAGGATTGCCGGTTCGGTGCTTCAGCAGCATGACCGGGAGCTGGCCGGGCAGCTGTCAGAGCGGATGGATACCCTGAAGAGCATTCTCGTATTCCATGACGGGGAGGAATTGGTTCCGACCATCCGCAGCTACAACTTCCGGGGAGAGACGGAGCGGCCTAGCCTGCTGTGGGTGATTGCGGGTGTGACGGGGCTGGACCGTCTGGCAGAGCAGACATTCTCGCTTAATGATGTGGCGGCACTGCTCCTGTTCGAAGAAGATTTGCTTCAAGGGGGTGCCCCTTTGGCCGCGCTGCCCGTACCCCGGATGCTGGAGGAGCGGATCTTCGATGCTGCCCGTTCCTACAGCTGGATCGGACAGCATACCCGACTGGGCAGCATCAACCGCTTTCCGGTCATGCCGGGCAGCTACCAGCACCCCGCCTGGGGTCTGGGCTGGCAGAGCTTCCCGGTCAGCTTCAGCGTGAAGGATCAGCAGGTATCCTATCTGCGGTGGTACGTGGATGATTCCGCCGCCGTGCGAACGCATCCGGCGGAGGATTACCGCACGGCCTATCTGATGCCCGCGCTGTTTGCAGAGCCGCTGTACCCGGAGGTGGAGACACGAACGGCCCAGCAGGCGAATGCGCTGGTGGTGGTCCGCTCTATGACCCGGCTGCATAACCGGGCAGCGGAGATTGCGGATGAATGGGTCATCCATCGCTATGACGGTGAGGTGGAACAGGTGATGAATACAGCCGGGGACAGGGAATGGCTCGTGCTGCGTTATCCGGGCTGTGCGGTGGCGGTCACGGCGCTCAAAGGCATTGATGCCGGGGCAGATGCCCGAGCTGCGCTGCCCGTCACTGTTGTACGCGAGGAGGGAAGGATCAGGCTCCGCCAGGTGCTCTATTTCGGGGACAGTGCCGTTCTGGCGCAGCACCGCCTGGAAGCGGGCTGGGCCGTGATATGTCTCGATGAAGCTGCGGAAGACGGCGCAATCCGCACACTGCTGGATGCGGTGCGGATCGGGGACACTGAGAGAGATGACCGGGAGGTGCCGAGACAGCCCTGGTCCCTGCTGCGGGACATTGTGCTGACAGCAGGCAATCAGCCGCCGGTTCAGCTCACCGTTGATCCTTATGCACCGTAACACTATACTTGCTTCCATACGGAAAGGTGGCTATTATGAGAAAATCAAGTCGGAAACCGTATTTTGTATACGCTATCATTTTGGTTCTGCTGATGGGTCTGCTCCCGGCAGACCTTGGTTCTGTGGCCCGGGCGGATAGTAATTATAAGCTGGAGGAGACCTTTGAATCTTATAGTCCCGGTGCGAAGCCGGCCGGCTGGACCATCAAGACGCCGCCGCAGGGGGTGAGCGTTGCCGTACAGACCTGGGAAGGCTACGCCGGCAAGCTGCTGGAGATTCAGCAGGCAGCCAAAGCAGCGGGCAGCTACATTATAAGCAGATCCGTTACGGATGTTACGTACAGAAGCCTGTTAAGCTATTCGTTCAGAGCGGAGCAGACCGGAGCGGTGATCTACCTGCCCACCCCGCAGAGCGGTTCTGTGACGCTGGTGAAATTCGCCATTAATAATGGTGCGTTCAGTTATATGAAAAAAGGTGCCGGATCATGGACCTCCGTACTGCCAATATCGGCAGGGGTGTGGTATGACGTACGGGTTGCCCTCGACAGCGGCAGCCATACCTTCGATCTGTCCATTGACGGCAAGCGTCTGCTGACGAGGGAGCCAATGGCCGAGGGAGGAGCGTTAGCCTTATTCTACATGGGTTTTTATAAGGACAGCATCGGCAAGATAGGTTTTGACAATTTTATTGTAAGCGGATACAAGCAGGCGGTAAGTGCAGCCTTCTCCCAGCAGTCTTACGGGCTGCGAAGAGGGGAGAAGCTGTCCTTGCCGCTCCAGTTCACACCTGCAGATGCAACGGATCAGACTGCAGCCTGGTCCACCGGCAGCGAGGAGGTGGCAACTGTGGACGCCAACGGTCTGGTTACCGGCATCCGTGAGGGGGTGACGACCGTTACAGCTGAGCCGAACGAAGCGCTTCCGGCGGTAACCGCTACGGTAGCCGTCTACGAAGATCCGATCACGGATATTGTATTGGCTCCGCTTCAGCGGGCGGTTCCCGCAGGCTCCCGTGTGCTGTTACAGGCAACAGTAACACCGGAAGACAATACGGATACAGGCATCCTGTGGGGAACGGAGGATGAGAGCATCGCCGTGATTGACCGCTACGGAGAGCTGACGGGGGTAAGCGCCGGAACAACTACCGTGTTCGTCACGGATGAGACCGGAAGCGTCCGGGCCGAGACATCCGTTACCGTAACCGGACGGACAACCGGACAGGAGCTGTATGTCGCTCCGGGCGGGGACGACAACAACAATGACGGCACGGAAGCCTCGCCCTTCCGGACGATTGCCCGGGCGCAGGCCGAGGTCCGGCAGCTGAATGAGGATATGGACGCTGACATCATCGTCAATCTGCGGGAAGGGACCTACACGCTGACGGAACCGCTGGAATTCACACCGGAGGATTCCGGGACGAACGGATATTTTGTCACCTACCGCAGCTATCCCGGGGAGCAGGCGGCCATCAGCGGCGGGCGGTCCGTCACAGGCTGGACGGTGTTTGACAGCGCCAAGGGCATCTACCGGGCAAATGTCGGAACCGGCCTTCAGACAAGGCAGCTGTTCGTGGATGGTATCCGGGCAGTCCGGGCCCGGAGCACAGCGGGACTCGTGAATCCGCTGAAGACGGCAACCGGCTATACCTCGGATAATACGGAGCTGGCCGGGTGGAGCAATACGTCCGATATGGAGCTGGTGTTCAATGAGCTGTGGACGAATTCCCGGATTAAGGTAGAGTCGGTAACCGCTTCAGGCGGCAAAGCACAGATAGTCCTGCAGGAGCCGGGCCGGAGCGCGGTCTTTAACCGGGGATTAACCTCGGCGACTGTGCCCGTCTATTACCAGAATGCTATGGAGCTGCTGGATGAGTCCGGGGAATGGTACTATAACCGGAATGAAGGTATGCTGTATTACAAACCGCGTGCCTGGGAGGATCTGTCCACGGCCGGGGTTGTGGTTCCGGTACTGGAGCAGCTCGCCACAGTGTATGGTATATCGGCGGATGAACCGGTGCGCAATCTGAATTTTGAAGGCCTGAAATTCATGTACACCACCTGGAACCGCCCGAGTACGGCGGCGGGACATTCCGATTCACAGAATAACCATCTGCGTTATCCGTCCATCCCCGATGAGCTGACCGATGCGGCGGTAATGCTGGAGCTGGCCAACACGGTGAATTTCCGCAACAATGAGTTCACCAAGCTCGGCATTACGGCGGTGCGGATGCAGAACGGGGTTCAGAACAGCCAGGTTGAGGGCAACCGCTTCTATGATATTTCTGGCAGTGCGTTGAATGTGGGGCAGCCGAATTCCTCCGACCGGAATATCTACCATCCTGCAGACCACAGGCTGCTGATGAAGAATAATGATGTGCTGAACAATGTGATCCACGACATCGGTATTGACTACAAATCGGCTTCCGCTGTATCCGCCGGGTATCCGGTGGACATGGATATCAGTCATAATGAAATGTACAATCTGCCTTACAGCGGAACTCATGTCGGTTATGGCTGGGATAAGCTGTTCGACGCAGCTACCCGGAACGTGAAGATTCAGGATAACCTGATCTATGACCTTATGGGAATGGGCTTGCGTGACGGAGGCGCTATCTACAGTCTCGGACCTACCGGAGCCACCGCAGAGGACAAAAATCTGGTCAGCGGCAACTACATCCGCAACCAGATGGACGGCAATTCCGCCCTTTACACGGATGAAGGCTCCGCTTACTGGAAATTTGAGCATAATGTGATCGACCTGAAGGATGCTCCGCTATGGCATTCATCGCTCCGTTGGGCGATGGCGTATGTGCCGACCATCCATGATGTGGATTTCGTGAACAACTATACAACTACTGACGGCTATACCAACAACGGGCGCAATGTTCTGTTTGAGAACAATACGGTCCGGCCGGATGCAGAGTGGCCTCAGGCGGCACGCTCGATCATTGATCAGGCCGGGCTGGAGCCGGAATATGCCTCTGCAGCAGAAGGGCAGGTCAGCCGCTGGAAGCTTGATCCGCTCAAGCTGGCCGCAGGCGGCAGCGGACAGGTCTCCGTCCATGCCATGAACGGCAAAGACCAGCCGCTGGGCAAGGAAACCAGCAGCCTCTATTACAGCATTCTCGATCCGGCCGTAGCCTCGGTTAGTAGCGCGGGCGTGGTCACCGGACTGACCCAGGGACAGACGAAGCTTATCGTGAACATCATTAACGGCTCCATTTTGCGGACAATCACAACGGATGTATTTGTGGGCGATACCTTAGCCACGGTCCGCCTGGAGGGGCATGACGGCAATGTGGCGTATATCCGTGAAGGCACCGACCTGCAATTGCAGCCTTACGGCGAGACGCTGTTCGGCAACCACGAGGAGCTGGAGGAAGTCACCTATACCAGCAGCAATCCTTCCATCGTCAGCGTAAGCGGCACCGGCCTGTTGACGGGGCATCAGACCGGCTCGGCTACTCTCACGTTATCGGCCGAATATCTGGGCACCGTGACCCAGGGGCAATATGAAGTTAAGGTGTGGAATGAGGCCAGCCAATACGAACATCCCCTGACGGCGGAACTGCAAGACCCTGATGGCTGGTATGTATCGGCAACGGCGAACGGGCTGAAGGAGACCGGGCAAGACAGCCTTACGCTGAGGGCCCCCGGAGGGCATGTCATCTACCAGAACCGCAAATACCAGAATGAGCTGCTGGATTTCAAGATGAAGATCAATGACAGCGCAGCCTCTACCAACTGGTACGCCCTGATGCTCAATAACCAGAGCAAGGAGCTGAGCTATAGCACCGGCAGCATGTATCTGGTGGTCATAGGGACATCGGGCATCGAGCTGCACCGCTTCAACGAGGGGGTACGAACTGTGATCTACGGCAAGATTGATGGCCTGACCAGCCTCGGCGGGCCAGCGATTCCGAATACAGCCATTACCTTCGGGGTGCAGAGCCGCGTTCAGCTGGGCGCTTTTCAAGAGTCCGGGGGTGTGCGTCTGATCCTGAAGGTGGACGGGGTGCAGATCTTTAATTATCTGGATACCGCCGCAGGGGCGATTGGTGAAGCGGGGTACTTCGGGCTGGTCTCCCGCAATGCGAGCACGGAGCTGGGAGATTGACAGCATAAGCTTATGAATCCGGGTGCGCAGCCCATATCATTAATGAGATAGCCAACATCTGGACTTACAGGGGATGACACCGATGCATAAGAAATGGCTGTACCGACTGATTCTTTCCTACCTGCCGATTCTGTTTGCCGTAGTATTTTGCCTCATCATTTTATTCTTCCTGACCTTAAATGAAGCGATGGAGAGACAGACGGCTCAGGCAAACGGCGTGTACGCGGAAAATGTGCTGCAGATTGTGGACACCACCCTGCGCAACCTGGAGACCACCACGATCAAAAGCCTGCTGCTGGATGAGAAGGTTGGCAGTTATTTCGACCGGCCGGGGAAGCTTGACCCTTATCAGGATTACGGGGTCGCGGAGGTGCTGCTGGATTTCATGTCGCCGCTGCCGATGATTGATTCGGTCTATCTATACCGCGCAACCGACGGCAAGGTGCTGATGCAGCATTTCGCCTCCCGCCTGCCAGACTTCGGGGACCGCAGCTTTATTGAGACTGCGATGGGGAATGCCCCGAGCTATATCTGGAGCGGAATCCGTGACTTGCAGCTTTTCTCCGGGGAGGACCAGCCGAAGTCGGTCATTTCACTTGTGGAGCAGGTGCCTTACTTCTCCGGCGAGCAGGGACTGATTGTCATTAATGTGCGCAAGGAATCTCTGCAGACGCTGATCCAGGATATGAACATGGCGAATACGGAGATCTGTCTGAAGGATGCCGGAGGGATTGCTTTTGCAGGTGCGGATACCTGTTCTGACCCGCAGGTTCAGGATCGGGCGGTTAGCCGGATGTCCCCCTATACCGGCTGGACGATCAAGGTTGGAATGGCGCGGGCGGAGGCCTTCTCGCTGCTGTCGGCCTTCTCCAATATCTGGGCCATTCTGGGCTTTGCGGCTGTCGTTGGCGGGATTGCGGCCATGACCTATATCAGCCACCGGAATTACCGTCCGATTGAGCAGGTCATGAGCCGGATCTACAGGTTCGGAGAGGACCGTGCCTTCGGCTGGAAGCCGCAGAGCAAGGAAGGCGACGAATTTGCCTTCATCGGCCATGCGCTGGAGAGCCTGATCGAGCAGACCAACAGCTATGAGAAGCAGCAGGTCGAGGGGATTCTGCACAGGCGGAATCAGTTATTCAAGGAGCTGCTGGAGAACAGCGGCCAGATGTCGGCGGATAACTGGAGCAGGGAAGCGGAACGGATCGGGATGGACGGTGAATTCGCAGGTGCGGTGGTGGGCATTGCCGAGATTGATTTCTATGAGGCTTTTGCCGCAGGTTACTCGGCACGGGATCAGGCATTGTTCAAATTCACCCTGCGCAGTGTGATTCAGGAGATTTCCGAGAAGGAAGGGGTGTCCCTGTGGACTGAGTGGATCGGACCGGTCCGTCTGGGACTGCTGTTCCGCCGCTCTGCGGATGAGGAGGCAGCGGACATCACAGAGAAGACGCTGATCATTGCTGAATCTGCCCGGTCCTGGGTGAAGCAGCATCTCAAGTTCACGGCTACCTTCGGCATCAGCGGACCTGCCGCCGGTCTCAGCAGCTTATCGGGTGCGTACCGCCAGGCCCTGGGGGCGTTGGACCGCAAAATAACCGCTGGCCCAGGCCGCGTCTATGCGGCGCCTGCCGGCTCGCTGCCTCCGGCTGAAGGAATGGATGTGCTGGTCCAGGCCATCGGTGCCGTTCCCCAGCTGTACCGGCTGGGGAACGCAGAGTGGAAGCCGCTGATCGAGCGGATTTTTGAACTGCTGGCAGGCGGCAACTACTCCAAGGAGGATATCGTCCGGCTGCTGAGGCTGCTGGAGACCGGGCTGTCCCGGGAGATGCAGGAGCTGCCGCCGGAGATGAAGGGGATCTGGAATAACGGACGGCTGCGGGGCATTCCGCATTCACCGGAGTCTTTTGAATGGATTGAGGAGCTGCACGGGGAACTGGTCTCTTCGCTGGAGGAGATGGAGGAGGCGCTGAGCAGCCTGCGGATGAACCGGGAGCAGTACACACTCGCCAATAAGGTGCGCGAATACATTGGCTGCAATTACGCGGACCCCGACTTCTCCCTGACCCATGTTGCCGACAGCTTCGCCATGAACACCAAGACGGTAAGCCGGATCTTCAAGGAGGAGATCGGCGAGAACTTCGTCGATTATCTGGCCCGCCTGCGTATGGAGGAGGCTAAGCGCCTGCTGACCGGAACCTCCGAACCAGTGCAGAGCATCGCGGAGCGTGTGGGGTATCTGTACCCCATGTCCTTCATCCGCGTCTTCAAGAAGCTCGAAGGTATCACGCCGGGCGAATACCGCAAAGCCCAGGGGAGTCCCCTGCATGGTGGTGATAGTGAGGGTGATGGGGAGAGTTAGGCTCATATGGCCATGTGATGTGAGCGGGGCGCACAGCGATTAGCCGGTTATAGTTGGCGAAGCTACGGGGTATAGGTGTGTAACAAGACGGCCGGGGTTTCCGGCCGTCTTGTTCGTCTGCTTGCTGCTGAGGCGCTGCCATTCTGGAAAACAACATCGGCGCACGAATGAAGTGCATAAATACACCACATTTCCGTAAATCCACCGTTGGCGCATGTATGCTGTTTTCCGCATACATTGGTTCACGTGTCTGCGTGCGAGCCCAATGATGAAGGGTATAAATACACTGCATTTACGTAAATCTACCGTCGGCGCACGGATGAAGGGATAAATACACCGTATTTACTGGAATAGCACTGTTGGCGCAAGAGTCAAGTGTATATGTCCCCCCCAGTGCCGGCGTTGGCAGGCCTCGATCAGCATCTTATTTTCTCCCGGAACAAGCCTCTCCTTTATTCTGAAACATTGGCGGGTAGTCTGCACAGCGCTGACAGTAAGCCCGGATTCGGTTGCCGCATCATGTGCACGTATAGCTGCATTTTTGCATGTCGTTATTATGCTAAAGAAGGGCATGATCGTCAAGGAATCGGCCCGCCGGATACGTTACTCTAGAAGGGTAGATGACATAAGGCTGGAGGGACACGATGCAGCGTTGTTTATATAGAGCCGAGTGCAGGGAGGATGCTGATCCGTCGACGTTCTGGGAGGCACAGACCGGGCTGCTGAATGAACGCATGGACAGGCTGGGCCTGGGACGGCTTAGTATTTTACAGGATGGCAAGGAGCTGTTTCTATACTATGAGTGCACCCGCCGGGAGGTGGAGCCGGAGCAGCTATTTCAGGGCGCGGCAGAGATGCTCAAGGAATGGCCGGGAGGGGAGCAGCCCCGGTTGTGGGTGCCTATGATGGATATTTTCCATTATCAGCAGCCGGTCTCCGCAGAGCATTGGAAGCGCAGTCATGCGGCGGGAACCCCCTACGGAAGAGTGGCGGCGCTGAAGCCGGAGCAGGTCGCAAGCTATGTGTATCACCATTACCAGTATCAGGAGGAGCGCCCGGGAGACGGTGACAAATATGGGATTATCGGGCTGCATGAGAACCTGCTGTTTTTTTATTCCGAGCTGCCTGCAACGGTGGAGCCTGCCCCGTACGCCGGGAAGCTTACCACGAATCTCCGGCCGGACAACTGGGGTGAGGTGATGGACCCGCATTTCAGGAAATGGAGTGAGATGCCGCCGGATCAGGCCATTTGGAAAAAGCTTACGCTCGTCCTAACCATCCCCCGCCCCTATGCGGAAAAAGGAGAATGATTATGCTACGTACATCGATATGTCTCAATGGTGAGTGGGATTTCATGCCGCTCTATGACCAGCCGCGCACTCGCGCCCTTCCGGAGAAATTGCAATACGAGGCCCGTAAAATACAGGTTCCATCGAGCTGGCGCTACAGCTATACTGCGCCTTCGGGCAGCAAATTCGGCGAAGTCGCCGACCATAATTTTCAGCCCTTCGATGTGTACAGCTACCCGGAGGAATGGAATGCAGCCGAAGCCGGGGTGCTTCACCGCAGCTTTCAGGTGCCGGAGACAATGCTGGAGCAGCGGGTCGTACTTCGGTTCGATGGCATTATGCAAAAAGCGGCCATCTATCTGGACCGCGAGCGGATTGCGCTCTGGGAGGACGGCTTCCTGCCCTTGCGGCTGGATATCACCGGGCTGGTGAAGCCCGGCCGGGAGCAGCAGCTGCACGTGGTCTGCGGTAGCTTCGACACGGCGGTGCTTCCCTCCGGGGAGACCAAAATCACCGGACTCTCCGGCTCCTGGTTCGGCAGAATCGCCCGGGGCATCTGGCAGGATGTCTTCCTGGAGGCCTATCCGCCGGTATCGCTGGAGGATCTTACGATCCGCACCTCTGTCCGGCAAGGAAGGCTGGAAGTGGATGCCCTGATAAGCGGCACAGTAGACGGTCCCTTGTCCGAAGGACTGCGGGTGCTTTTGCAGGTCAGGGAGCGAACGTCCGGCGTTCCGGCCGCACGGACAGAGCCGCCCCATCTGTCGCAGAAGCTGGCGGCCGCCCGTCCGCTGCCCGTACTTGAAGCGGAAGCCGCAGTAGCGCTTCGCCCTGCGGAGGCTGCGGCCGGACGGCAGTTATGCAGAAATACCGGCAGCCGGGAGTGGGGAGGAGCGGCATTCAGCCTGCCCTGGCAGGAGGCCATGCTGTGGAGTCCGGATTCCCCTGTCCTGTATGAGCTGGAGCTAGTGCTTCAATCGGGCGATGTCGTTCTGGACCGCCGGAGCGAGACCTTCGGCTTCCGGGAGTTCTGGTGCGAAGGGCCGCAGTTTATGCTGAACGGGATTCCCGTTAATCTGCGGGGGGACTCTTGGCATTTTCAGGGTGCCGCCCAGCAGACAGAGGACTATATCCGTAACTGGTACCGGATGTGCCGGCAGGCAGGCATTAACAGCATCCGGCTCCATGCGCAGCCGTATCCGTCAGATTATCTGCGGATTGCCGATGAGGAGGGGATGCTGATTGTCGATGAGACGGCTATCTACGGCTCCAGCAAAAGCATGGATGCCGCCCATCCAGATTTCATCGGCAATTGCCGCGCGCATGTGCAGCGGCTGGTGCAGCGGGACAAGAATCACCCCTCGGTCATCCTGTGGAGTGTGCAGAACGAGATGCGCTGGGTGGACGGACGCGATGAATACAAGCAGCATATCCCCGGCCTGATTGAGCTGATGAAGGCGCTGGATGATACCCGTCCGGTCATGGTAGAAGGAGATAACCGCCTGGTCTCCAGGCAGCAGACCGAGGTGGAGAGCCGCCATTACAATATTGACGGCACCATCGCGCAGTGGGACCGGCAGGCTCCGCTCACCTTCGGCGAACATGGCGGCTGGTGGTACATCTGTCCGCAAAACAGCAGCATGTACTCGGGAATGGATGTATATAAAGATTCAGACGCAAGTGCTGCTGGGCTGGCCCGCAAGGAGCGGCTGTTCGTGGAATATGCAAGGCGGCAGGGAGTTTCAGGCATCTCTACCTTTAACTTTGTCCATTACTTCATGCGGGCGATGCCGGAGCAGGAGATCAAGCTGCCGCAGGCTGACCTGACCACCCCCGGCCCTAAGCCTGCTGTGATTCCGGCCTACTCGCTCTCGCTGAACAACGGGCTGCTGCCGGAGGCGTATCCGGTCTACAGGCCTAATCCGGCTTTTGCTATTATGGCTGCGGCCTTCAAGCCGGTAACGCTGATTGCCGCCGAATACAACCGCTGCTTCTTCGATGATACGCCGGTCTCCCGCAGCTTCGATGTCTATAACGATACACTGTCCACGCAGGAAGTAACGGTGGAATGTGAAGTCATGCAGGGCGGGCGCAGCGTACACAGCGAGACCTTCCGCTTCCGTCATGAGCCTGCTCAGCGCCGGAGCATCCGGCTGGAGTGGATGCCGGAGGCAGTCCATGGCGAAGGAGCTGGGGTAGCAGCAGGAGATGGGACATCAGTACAAGATGGGACATCAGTACAAGATGGGGCAGGAGTAGGAAAAGGGGCAAAAGGAGGAGAGGGGGCCGGAGTAGGAGCACCACTAGGTGAAGGAGAAGCCACTCTGTCTGCCCGGCTGTTCCATGGCAGCGAGCTGATGCATGAGCTTGAGGTAAGCTACCGCCTGCTGTCCGGCAGCTGCCGGACCGAGCCGGTAGAGATTGCCCTGTCCGCAGCATACATCGGCTCTGACCGGGACTTCCAGGCGATTCACGCGCTGGTGCCCGCTCTGGTCCGGGCAGAGCCGGAAGCGGTAGATAAGCTTGCGGCTGGAAGCCTGCTGAT
The DNA here is from genome assembly GCF_000517965.1 of Paenibacillus sp. FSL R7-277. NCBI lineage: Bacteria > Bacillati > Bacillota > Bacilli > Caryophanales > Paenibacillaceae > Paenibacillus > Paenibacillus sp. FSL R7-277. Next base: position 24,209 of record NZ_ASPX01000085.1, on the reverse strand, counting down.
TGCCGGCAGCAAAATGGAGGATAAGGATGGGTCGCTTGACCGGAGGCTGAGAGGATTCGTGCAGCGGGGCGGCCGGCTGCTGCTGCTGGAGCAGCTTCATCTCTCTTGCGGCAGACTGCCGCTCACCCGCCGGGAATTCATCCGCGCACATGCCGGGGATTACGGGCATCCGGTGCTCCGGGGATTAGGCCCGGAAGATCTGATGTACTGGCATGAGGAGCTGCGCGAGGACGGGCCGCTGCCGATCATCCATGCGGCGTTCGAGAAGCCGGTAATCGGCGACTTCACCCTGCTGCTGGAATGCAGCGCAGGGGACTTCGGAGACGGCGGCGATTTGTGGTCGCCGCTGCTCGAATACCGCAGCGGAGCAGGCATGTTTCTGGCGAATCAGCTGGAGATTATGGACCATCTCCAGCGGGTTCCTCAGGCGCAGCTGCTGCTGCGCAGCCTGCTGCAGTATGCGGGCCGCGCAGTCCACGCGGCCGCTGGTCCGGCGGCTGTTGCGCTGCGGTCCGCCGCGCCGGAGACCGCAGCAGCCGATCTTGCCACCGCCGCCAGGTCCGTCGTAGAGGAGCAATGCGCTACCGTTCCATCTTGCACCGATCTTACCGCAGCCGTAACTGCTCCAGCCCCGGCTGCGGTGCAGCCCGCAGCAGCCGATCCAGCCGCGGCAAGGTCCGCTGCGGTCTGGGTTCGCAGCGACAGTCCGGCGGCAGCCTTGCTCGGCAAGCTCCGCCTGAAGGGCCAGAGGCTGGACAGCGCCGCAGGCTTGTCCGGCCTGACCCCTGGCCTCCTCGTCGTGGAGGCCGCACTGCTGGGCGCACCGGGCGCGGCGGAAGCCGTGCGCCAGGCAGCCCTGGCCGGCGGCAGCGTGCTGGTGCTGCCGGCAGAGCAAGGCGGGCAGGAGGCGCTTGCCCGCCTGCTGCATGCTTCCGTGCGCATCGCGCCGCACGGGACGTATCATCTGGTGGCGGACTATGCGCACGCCGCCATGCAGGGCATCAGCCCCGTCGACCTGTTCGGCTTCGACAAGGTGCATCTCTCGCCCCGGGATGTCGTCAACCGGAAGCTGGCCGGGTACAGGCTGGAGGTGCCAGATGCGGAGGTGCTGTGCACCAGCGTCGAAGACACAGCCTGGAAGGACTATTTCGCCGGGCAGCATACGGCGGAATACAGCAGGCTGGCGCTGGTCGAGCTGAACCGCAGGAAGGCGGCTGCCCCGGGAGCTTTTGTGATCCGGCAGGCGGCCGGAGCAGGAGAGATCGTCTGCTCGCAGCTGCTCGCCGACCCGGATAGCGACAAGAGTCTCAGGCTCTACACGCGCCTGCTCGGCAATCTCGGGGCCGCTTTCGCCGATGAGCTGCTGCTTCATGATAAGGGAGATGCGCAGTGGGCGGTGGAGTCCGCAATGACACTGTTCTGTCCGCCGCATACCGACTACGAGGTGATGAAGGACTACTATACCGACCCCGAATTCTCCCTGAACAATTTGGGGGAAGGCCTATACGGCTGGATGAAGAAAAAAGAACGACGCCCGGACGGAACCTTCCTCATCCCCTCACCGGAGGGCCGGCCCCTGTTCCTGAGCTGCTTCGTGCATCTGCCGGAGACGGGGGATGCAACCGAAGCAGCCGCAGGCAGCGGGAAGCCGGGTGGAACGAGAACCGGCAGACTACGGGTGAACTCGGCCTGTGCTTTTGAGATCTATATGAATGGCAGGCTGGTGGCAGATCCTGAACAGGAGATTACGCTGGCCAGCGGGATCAACCGCCTGATCGCCATCGTTCGGGGAGCACAGGAGGATATCGCCTTCGGCATGGTGTTCCTGAATACAGACGGCACGTATATGAATGATCTGGAGTTCCGCCTGACGATGGATGAGGTGGAGCCCAAGTGAGCAGAACCAATGGAGAGGAGCAGACCGATATGAACGCCAATGAACAGGTGCCATCCGCAGCATCTGCATCATCCGTACCACCCACATCACTCACTCCACCCGCAGGCCCTCCCGGCCGCGATACAGAGCTGGACCAGTATTTCGCCTTCAATGATGACGCGAGGGAGGTAGAGTTCAAGCGGCATGATATGCCGACCCCCTGGCTGAACTATTTATCCAACGGAACCTTCCATACCATGCTGTCCCATGCGGGCGGGGGATTGGCCTTCTATAAGTCTCCGCAGATCTGGCGGATTACCCGCTACCGTTTTTTCCATCTGCCGACCGACCGCTCCGGTCCTTATATCTACTTGCAGGATGCCGGAACAGGCAGCTACTGGTGTCCCACGTATGAGCCGGCCTTCCGGAAGCCGCAGGAGTGGCGGAGCAGCCATGGCATGGGCTATACCCGCTTCGAAGCGCAGGCGGATGAGCTGGCGGCGAAGACGGTTTATTTTGTCGGGCCTTATGAGAACTCGCTGATCTGGAATCTGACGCTGACCAACCATAGCAGCAAGGTCAAGGAGCTGAACGTGTATGCCTATGCCGAATTTGGGATGATGGAATTCATGCGCGAGCTGCAATGGCAATGCTATAACAAGCATCAGGTGTCGGTGCAGTATCATGAGAAGGAAGCACTGATCTACAAATACGGGGTGGAAAATCAGCCCAAGCCGGACGAAACTCCGCTCGTCTATATGATGTCCGATGCACCGCTCGCCGGGTATGACGGAGACCGTGAAGAATTCATCGGCAGCTACCGCAGTGAATCCAATCCGGCCGCTATTGAGCAGGGGGGCTGCACCGGCTCGGCCATTCTGGGAGGCGACCCCTGCGGCGCACTCCAGGTCCGGGTAAAGCTTGCGCCTGGCGAGACCCGCACCGTGAACTTTTTCCTCGGAACAGCGATGAACGAGAGCGAGATTGAACGGGCCATCAGCCATTCGCGGGAGGCGGATTTCGTCACCCGTTCCTACGCGGCGCTTCAGGAGAACTGGGCGCGTTACCTCGGGGCCTGGAATTGTGAGCTGCCGGATCAGGATGCGCAGCGTATGCTCAACACCTGGAATCCGTACCAGTCGCAGCGGAACTTCCTTTTTTCGCGCAATATTTCGTACTATGCCACCGGTACCTTCCGGGGCGTAGGCTACCGGGATACGGCACAGGATATTCTGGCAGTCGTACCATACGATCCCGAGGCAGCCAAAGATAAAGTGCGACTGCTCCTGGGGCAGCAGTATCAGGACGGGCATGTGAATCATTACTTTTTCCCGAATGAGGGCTGGGACCCGGTGACCAGCATCCATTCGGATGATCACCTGTGGACGGCGCTGGCCGTCTGGGACATTCTTGCCGAGACCGGAGAAGCCGCATTCCTTCAGGAGACTATTCCCTTCTATGACGGCGGTGAAGCGCCGCTCTATGATCATTTGAAGCGGGCGGTGGACTTCACCGTCTCCCGGCTGGGGCCGAACGGCTTCCCGCTGATGCTGCGCTCGGACTGGAATGACCAGCTTTTCCGCGTATGCCGTGAGGGCAGGGGAGAGAGCATCTGGACAGCGATGCAGTTCGGGACGGTGCTGCTGCGTATGAAGGATCTGGCGGCGGCTTCCGGTTACCCGGAGCATGCGGCGTACTATGACCGGCTCTACGGGGAGCAGAAGTCGCTCGTGAACACGCTGGGCTGGGACGGGAAGTGGTTCCGGCGGGCGGTGATGGATGACGGGCGGTATCTGGGTACCGCCGAGCATGAGGAGGCCCAGATCTGGCTCAACGCCCAGACTTGGGCGACCCTGTCCGGCATGGCCGAGCCTGATAAGGGGCTGAAGGCGATGGACAGTGTGCGCGATATTCTCGATACAGAGCTGGGTATCAAAAAACTGCATCCGTCCATCACCACCTTTCCCGATCCCGCCGATCCGTTAACCAACTATAACAAAGGAACCGGGGAGAACGGGGCCGTCTTCTGCCACGCCAATACCTGGGCGATTATTGCGGAGTGCATGCTGGGCAGAGGGGATCAGGCGTACAAATATTATCGCCAGCTGATCCCGAACATCGCTATGGAGCAAGCCGGAATCTGGCGCTACAAGGCAGAACCGTATGTCTATGCCTCGAACCTGTTCGGGCCAGAGTCCGACCGCTTCGGTCTGGCGAATGTATCCTGGCTGACCGGGACGGCTGCGTGGATGTATGTAGCTGCTACACAGTACATTATGGGCATCAAGCCGGTGCTGGCCGGACTGTCCATTAACCCGTGCATCCCGTCTGCCTGGGAGGGCTTCTCGGTCACCCGGCGGTTCCGTGGCTGCGAGTATGAGATTACCGTGAAGAACAACAGCCATGTCTGCTCAGGCGTCCAAGAAATCCGGGTGGACGGCGAGCGTCTCGAAGGAACAGTCATTCCCGCATATCCGCACAAGCAATCAGTGAAAGTGGAGGTCATATTATAACGATAGGCTTTCTGTATAGACAGAGTGTCTAAGTTAGATTCAGAGTATATAAGCAGTGTATAAAAAGTGTCCCGCTAACGGCTTTAGCAGCGCCCCGGCGGGACTTTTTGTTAGTGTTCAACGACAGCCGGTTGATGCAACCCCCTCTTTCCCAAAAATCAGGCTTGCCCCCGGGTTTACTTTTACGCCTGGCGTGGTATAGTATAGTTATAAGTTGCACGAAGGAAATATAGTTGCTCTATTGCAACAATGATTATCATTCTCATTTATCTCTCAGTCATTATCCTCAACTACCATACCCATTCAACATGCTGTCCCGGCGATGCCGGGGCAGCATGTGTCATTTTAAGGGTGTTAATAATGGCTCTCATTCTCAAGTGTGCGCTTAACCAAAACCATTCAGGAAGGTGATTGTTCATGCAAGCAACCTCGAAATCAATGCCCAAATCCATAGCGCGTCAAGGAGGGGCGCAGCAGCCCCGCACTCCGGGACCGCGCCGCTTCGATCCGCTGGCGATGCTCAGCAACTCCGAAATGCAGGCCGCTCTGGGAAGCGGGCTGATTATGCTCATAGCCTGGGCCACCAGCGGCTGGTCGGAGGTCTTATCCGTCATCCTCTATGTGATCTCTTACACGCTGGGCGGCTGGATGAAGGCGAAGGAGGGCGTGGAGACGCTGGTCAAGGAACGTGACCTGGATGTCAACCTGCTGATGATCGCTGCAGCGCTGGGTGCCGCCTCCATCGGCTACTGGAATGAAGGGGCGATGCTGATCTTCATCTTTGCCCTAAGTGGAGCACTGGAGAGCTACACGATGGAGCGCAGCAAAAAGGACATCTCCGCTCTGCTGGCCCTCAAGCCTGCCACTGCGGTCCGGATTGAGCAGGGGGCGATGAGTGAGGTAACGATTGATGAGCTCATGCTCGGAGATCTGCTGCTGATCCGTCCGGGTGAGCTGGTTCCCGCTGACGGCAAGGTATGCCGGGGGGAATCCTCTGTGAATCAGGCTTCCATCACGGGAGAATCGCTTCCCGTAGACAAAGCTGCCGGCAGTGAAGTATTCGCCGGTACCGTCAATGGAGAAGGCCCCCTCTATATAGAAGTGACGAAGACGGCCGAGAATACGCTGTTCGCCAAAATCATCCGCATGGTCGAAGAGGCTGAGAATGAGGTGCCGGATTCGCAGCGTTTTATCAAACGGCTTGAATCCGTATATGCCCGAGTTGTCGTGGCTGCCACGGTCCTGCTGATCACCTTGCCGCCGTTTGTGCTGGACTGGAGCTGGAGCAATACGTTCTACAAGGCAATGGTGTTCCTGGTCGTGGCTTCCCCGTGTGCGCTGGTATCGTCCATCATGCCCGCCATGCTGTCGGCCATCTCCAAGAGCGCCCGCAAAGGCATCCTGTTCAAAGGCGGGGTACATCTGGAGAATATGGCGCGGACCTCGGTCGTTGCTTTTGACAAAACGGGTACCCTGACGGAAGGCATCCCGCAGGTCACGGACTTCATCGCCGGAGAAGGCTATGTGCGGGAAGAGCTGCTGGCCGTGAGCGCCTCTATTGAGAAGCTGTCGGGGCATCCGCTGGCAGAGGCCATTGTCGCGCTGGCGGAAGCGGAACAGATCGGACTGCGGGATATTGAAGAGAGCCAGTCGGTCACCGGCTGGGGAATTGAAGGCGTCATCGACGGCCAGCTGTGGCGGATCGGCAAGTCGAATCTGCTGGATGAAGCGGAAGGGGCGGCTGCCGGGGGGGATACGGACAATTGGAAGGCTCTGCGCAGCAGGCTGGAACAGGAAGGCAAAACGGTATCGCTGATCCTTGCCGGAGAGACGATCGCCGGAATGATTGCCCTGCGGGACACCGTTCGCCCCCAGGCGGCGGCTGCCGTGCGCAAGCTGCATGATCTGGGGATCAAGGTAGCGATGCTGACCGGTGACCGCGAGGCTACAGCCCGGGTCATTGCGGGTGAGAGCGGCGTCGATCTCGTGTTCGCCGGGCTTTTGCCGGAAGATAAGGTATCACACATCAAAGCGCTGCGGGAGCAATACGGGCATGTCATCATGGTAGGCGACGGGGTGAATGATGCACCTGCGCTCGCTACCGCAACGGTTGGCATGGGCATGGGGATGAAGGGCAGCGGGGCTGCCCTGGAGATTGCCGATGTGGTGCTGATGAATGACAACATTGAGGAGATTGCCGGGACGATTGCCCTGGCGCGCCGGACGCAGCGGATTGTGAAGCAGAATATGATTTTTGCCGTAACGGTCATTGCCGCCTTGATGATCAGCAACTTTGTGCAGGGGATTGCGCTGCCGTTCGGGGTGGTCGGGCATGAGGGAAGTACGATTCTCGTCATCCTTAACGGCCTGCGTCTTTTGCGATAACACTTTAGATTGCTTAAAATTGAATTGTTCACAAAATGGAGCGTTTACAACGGGTCTGGTATATTGACAACTCCCCTTGAGGTGATCATAATAAATACTAGATTATAATTATTTTAAATAAGGAATGGCGTCTTTTCCGTCCATCTCAAGGGGGATATCATCATGTACAAATCAATTATTGTCGGTACTGGACCGGCCGGATTGACAGCTGCTATATATTTGGCCCGTGCGAACCTGAACCCGCTAGTTATCGAAGGTCCGCAGCCAGGCGGACAGCTTACAACTACAACGGAGATCGAGAACTTCCCGGGATTCCCGGAAGGCATTCTGGGTCCCGATCTGATGGATAATATGCGCAAGCAGGCTGAGCGATTCGGCGCACAGTTCGTGACCGGCTGGGTGAACAGCGTGGAGCTGGGCGACCGTCCGTTCAAGCTTAACGTGGAGGGTATGGGCACACTGATTACGGATACGCTGATTATCTCCACGGGTGCCACAGCCAAGTATCTCGGAATTCCCGGGGAACAAGATAATATTGGCCGCGGGGTCAGCACTTGTGCTACCTGTGACGGATTTTTCTTCCGCGGCAAAGAGATCGTGGTGGTCGGCGGCGGCGATTCCGCGCTTGAAGAAGCGGGCTTCCTGACACGTTTTGCATCCAAGGTAACCCTGGTGCACCGCCGCGAAGAGCTGCGGGCCTCGAAGATTATGCAGGACCGTGTCCGCGATAACGCCAAAGTGACCTGGGGACTGAACCGTACCCCTGTTGAAGTGATTGCCGAAGACAAGGGTGTAACTGGCCTGAAGGTGATCAACAACGAGACTGGCGAAGAAGAGTTCATTGAAGCCAGCGGGGTATTCGTGGCGGTTGGCCATCATCCGAATACGGCATTCCTGGGCGGACAGATCACTACGGATGCCAACGGTTATATCGTATCGAATCCCGGCACCTCCGAGACGAACATTCCCGGCGTATTCGCCTGCGGCGACGTGCAGGATACCCGTTACAGACAGGCCATTACGGCTGCGGGCAGCGGCTGTATGGCGGCTATGGATGCCGAGAAATATATCGAGAGCCTGGAGCACAGCGCAGTAATTATGTAAGTCTGGCATTTGGAGAAGCAGGGATTACGGTGCTACAATAGAGCTCAGAGTCTAATACTTAGATACGAGGAGGAAATCATACTATGGAGAATGTAATTGTGTACACATCGACGAATTGCCCGCATTGCCGTCAGGTGAAAAGCTTCCTGAGCGATAAAGGGGTAGCCTACGAAGAACGCAACATCGAGCAGAATGAAGAGTACGCCCAGCAGGTGTGGGATATGGGCATGAGAGCTGTGCCGATTACGGTGATCGGGGATATGAAGATCGTCGGCATGAACAAGACCAAGTTCGACAAGGCTTTGGCTGCGACGGAATAATAGCCGGCAGTCCTGAAATATATAGAGCCGCTTCCCGGTGGGAGGCGGCTTTTTGCGGTGCATGCGGAGGAAAAACAACATTTAAATCTGCCCATTGGCCAGGCCTGTTTTAGCGAAAATGAACAATCTTAAATGCTGCTTCTCTACTTGCTTACGTCATTTCTGTCTGCTTGCAGACCTCAGGTAAGAGACATGAACATCTGAAAGACAGCATAGACGGCAATGCCGCTTGCGATAAGGAGGAATCCCGATTTCTTCCGCGACTGGAACAGACGCAGGACACCGAGGCTGACGAGCGGAGCAATGATGAGCAGCAGCAGCAGCACTGCGATGAACATCTTCGCCGAAATATCAGACGTATCAACATAAGTCATGGATTCTCTCTCCATTTCAGAAAAAGGGGTGTGGTGACAAATGTCACACGAGTATCCTTATTATATAGGATAGCCACTCCTTATAGAGCAGGAAATGCAGAAAAAAATGCGGCGATTTTAAGAAATATAAGAATTTAAGGGTCTATAGAGTGACGCGGATGTTGCCCAGAAAATGCATCACCGCTGAAAAACCCGCTCCAATCATGGTTCCCCGGCTTCCCAGCCTGGAGAAGGTGATTTCGAGCTGCTGCTTGTGGTAGGGGAGGGTACGCTCAGCTACCACCCGGCGCAGCGGCTCGCCGAGCCACGGCTCCGCCTCCGATAGAGCGCCGCCGATCACGATCAGCTCTGGGTTGAAGCTGTTGATCAGATTGGTAACTCCGATCCCCAGATACTCTCCAATGGAGTTGAAATGGCTTAGCGTATCGGGCTGCCCCTCAAGCGCATACTTGACCAGTCCGGTCGTTGTGCGGGCCGGGAGGGAGAGGCCGGGGTTATCATAGGTTTTCTCGGAGGCGTACAGCTCCCAGCAACCCCGGCTGCCGCAGCTGCAAGGCTTGCCTTCCGCTTCAATCGTCATATGTCCAGTCTCACCCGCATAGCCGCGCGCGCCCTTGTACAATTCTCCGCCGATAATAATCCCCGACCCGATCCCCGAGCCTGCGCTGATATACAGCAGATGGCGCACATCGCGGGCCGCCCCGAAGTTCAGCTCACCCTGAGCCCCTGCGTTGGCCTCATTATCAATGGTGACTGGCACCGCGAAGGCGCTTTCCAGAATCGAACGCAGGTCTACCATCTCCCAGCCCAGGTTGGGCGCGAACAGGACAACGCCGTGCTCATCGACCATTCCCGGGACGCCGACACCAATGCCGACGAGTCCATAATGTGAAGGCGGGGCCGTAGCGATTAGCTCCGAAATCATCTGCTGCATCTGCCCGAGCACATAAGGGAAGTCGTGGTTCTCCAGCACACTGTCCCGTTCATGAAGAATGCCGCCCCCCAGGTTGCAGAGTACGGCCTTAAGCTGTTTCACGCGCAGCTCGATCCCGATCACACTTCCCGCCATTTCGTTAAAATGCAGCATCAGCGGCTTACGCCCGCCGCTGGATTCTCCGGGTCCAGCCTCGGTTACGAGCTGCTGCCCGCATAGCTCGGCTACCAGATTGGAGACGGTAGCTTTATTCAATCCTGTCACCTCGGACACCTTGGCCCGTGAGATGGGGGAATGCATACGGATGGTATGTAAAATAATCGATTTGTTTATTTTTTTGACCAGCGCCTGATCACCGGTAACTTTCAAGAAGCACACTTCCTTTTACAATATAAGAATTTATCAGTATAGAACCGAGTAGATTACTGGGCCCTTGCACAGGCGGGAAGAGGGTAGCTGTGAAGACGCTCTCCGCTGCGCGGGTATGCCCCCTAGTCTAGAATGAAGAGCGTAAAAATGCAACTATATCCGTTGGAGCTGGACGGTCCGAACGTTACATATTTTTAAATAACTGGAACTTATGAAGGTGAATATAAGCTCCGGTAGACACGCGAAACAGCGGGAAAAATAAAAATAAAAAAACTTTGTTTAACCAATATACAAAGTCAAAGAGATGTGTTAAGATGATGCTGTAAACGCTTGCGGGCGAAGCAAAATATCGAGGAGGATTTTACAAATGGCTTATTTTGAAACAGTGAGCAAGATCTCTTACGAGGGAAGCCGTTCCACCAACCCTTATGCATTCAAATTCTACAATCCTACAGAAATCGTAGCCGGCAAAACAATGGAAGAACACCTGAAATTTGCAATGGCTTACTGGCATACATTAACAGCTGGCGGTTCCGACCCGTTCGGCGCTGAAACTGCAGTCCGCGCTTGGGACAAACTGAGCACGCTGGACAAGGCTAAGGCCCGTGCAGAAGCAGCATTCGAATTCATGGAGAAGATGGACCTGCAGTACTACTGCTTCCATGATGTGGACATCGCTCCTGAAGGCGCGTCCCTGCGTGAATTCTACAGCAACATCGATACGATCGTAGACATCCTTGAACAAGGCATGAAGGCTTCCGGCAAAAAACTGCTGTGGAACACTGCCAACATGTTCACCAACCCGCGCTACATGCACGGTGCAGGCTCCACGTGCAACGCTGACGTATTCGCACACGCTGCTGCACAAGTGAAGAAAGGTCTGGAAGTGGGTAAACGTCTGGGCGCTGACAACTATGTATTCTGGGGCGGCCGTGAAGGTTATGAGACACTGCTGAACACCAATATGCAGCTGGAGCAGGACAACATTGCCCGCCTGTTCAGCATGGCTGTAGATTATGCGAAGGAAATCGGCTTCGACGGCCAGTTCCTGATCGAGCCTAAGCCGAAAGAGCCTACCAAGCACCAATATGACTTCGATGCAGCAACCTGCATCGCATTCCTGCAGAAGTACAACCTGGATAAGCACTTCAAGCTGAACCTTGAAGCGAACCATGCTACACTCGCTGGCCACACCTTCGAGCATGAACTGCATGTAGCCCGTATTAACGGCATGCTGGGATCACTCGATGCGAACCAGGGCGATCCGTTGCTCGGCTGGGATACAGATGAATTCCCTGCAAGCATCTACGATGCTACACTGACTCTCTATGAAGTACTGAAGAACGATGGTCTGGGCAAAGGCGGAATCAACTTTGACTCCAAAGTACGCCGTCCTTCCTTCGAGCCTGAGGATCTGTTCCTGGCACACATCTCCGGTATGGACGTATACGCTAAGGGCCTGAAGGTAGCTGCTAAGCTGCTGGAAGATGGCGTATTCGAGAACTTCATCGCTGAGCGTTACAGCAGCTTCAACGAAGGCGTTGGCGCTGACATCGTATCCGGCAAAGCGACACTGGCTTCGCTGGCTGACTACGCGCTGAACAACGAGAGCCCGCGTCCGAACAAATCCGGACGTCAGGAACTGCTGAGAGCTACACTTAACCAGTACATCCTGACTGCTGAGTAAGACGCTGCCGGATTTGCGGGATTGCCCGCAGATTCATTAGAGAAGACACGCAACGGGGGTTGCTGAAGAGAGCATTCTTCGGCAGCCCCTTTTTTAATACTGGAAATGCATTTTATACAACTAAATCATCTTATGTATCGCCGAATATCCGTTTAGTTGTATTTCGTACAATTAAACTGCCTCCGTACCCGGGTTTTTGCCTATTTGGGCAGATTTAGTTGTACTGAGTACAGTTAGAGGAGGAAAACCTTTCTTTTCACTGTATTTAGATGTACAGAATACAACTATCACCAATTGGCTCGGTTCAGCTTGTTTAGCTCTGATGCTCTACTAGGACTGTGTGAGTGTATTTTGTGCAGTAGAATGCTCTAATTTGGCTGCAAAATAGCATTCTGCTGTATTCCATACAACAGATATTTGAGGATACCGTACAAAACAGCCTTTTCATGGAATTCTAGTGTACAAAGTACAATTGCCTAGGATTTTCGGCCGATTTAACGAGAATCTATTGCAGGAAATACAATCGCTGCCGCATCTTCAGTGGATTGAAACCGTTGGAACGGCTGATGCTTACGAAGCGAGTTTTGCTCGAAGAGAATACATGATGCGGAACCCCGCAAAACTTAAGATTATGCTTACGAAGCGAGTTATATTGCGGAGATGTTCCAAGAGAAGTAATGCTTCATATAACTTTTAGGAGGATAACTATGAAATATGTAATTGGTGTCGATCTTGGAACCAGTGCGGTCAAGACTGTACTGGTAGATCCTCAGGGCAAGGTGGCTTTCGAGCATTCTGAAGCGTATCCGCTCAGCAGACCCCAGCCGAACTGGAGTGAGCAGAACCCGGAGGATTGGGTGAAGGGAACCATCGCCAGTCTGAAGCGTCTGATGGAAGTATCGGGTGCAGAGCCTGGACAGATCGACGGTATCAGCTTCTCCGGCCAGATGCACGGGCTTGTGCTCGTTGACGGCGAAGGCAAGGCGCTGCGTCCCGCCATTCTATGGAATGATACGCGTACGACTGCGGAATGCCGCAAAATTGAGAAGAAGCTCGGCAGCAAGCTGATCGATATCGCCCGCAACCGCGCGCTCGAAGGCTTCACGCTTCCGAAGATTCTGTGGGTCCAGGAGCATGAGCCTGAGGTGCTCGCGAAGGCTGAATTGTTCCTGCTGCCGAAGGATTATGTGCGCTACCACCTGACGGGTGACTACGCTATGGACTACTCTGACGCAGCCGGAACTCTGCTGCTCGACGTAGGCGCGAAGCAGTGGAGTGCAGAGATTGCCGGAGCGTTCGATCTGCCGGTCTCCCTCTGCCCGAGACTCGTGGAATCCTTCGAGCAGACCGGAACCCTGCTTCCGGCGGTGGCCGAAGCCTCCGGCCTGCTTCCTACCACCAAGGTGTTCGCCGGCGGGGCAGACAATGCCTGCGGCGCACTGGGAGCCGGCATTCTGGGTGAAGGCCGGACGATGTGCAGCATCGGGACTTCCGGTGTGGTATTGTCCTACGAGAGCAACAAGGATCTTAACCTCGAAGGCAAGGTGCATTTCTTCAACCACAGTGAGAAGGATGCCTTCTATATCATGGGTGTTACCCTGGCGGCAGGACACAGCCTGACTTGGTTCAAGGAGACCTTTGCAGCAGACAAGAGCTTCGACGAGCTGCTGCAGGGAGTGAACGATATCCCGGCTGGCAGCAGCGGTCTCTTGTTCACCCCTTACATCAGCGGGGAACGTACACCGCACCCGGATGCCAGCATCCGTGGCAGCTTCATCGGTATGGATTCCGGACATACCCTGTCCCACTTTACCCGCGCTGTCCTGGAAGGCATCACGTTCTCGCTGCGTGAATCGATTGAGATTGTGCGTGAATCCGGCAAAGAGATTACCGAGGTCGTGGCGATCGGCGGCGGGGCTAAGAATGAAGCCTGGCTACAGATGCAGGCTGATATCTTCGGCGCTACGATCATCAAGCTGGAGAGCGAGCAGGGTCCGGCTATGGGCGCAGCTATGCTGGCAGCCTATGGCGCAGGCTGGTTCGAGTCCCTGGGTGCATGTGCGGAAGCCTTCATCCGTCCGGCAGAGACCTATACCCCTAATGCAGATCAGGCGGCGCTATATGACGGGATCTTCGCTTTGTATCAGGATGTATACGGCCAGACCCGCGAGCTGAATGAGAAGCTGGCTTCTTACCGTAAATAGAATATCCGCACGGAATGACTGCCATCCTGTAAAGGGTGGCAGCTTGTTTTCTTTAGGGTATAAGATCTATATAAGAAGACTATCTGGTGACAACAGCGGCCGGAAGTCCAAATGTTCACCGCAGTTACGACACTGCTTCAAGTACAATTTTAAGTGTTCCTTATTTAGTATGATAAATTCCGGCTCGGAAGCTCGAGTACGGCATGAAGGGAGGCCCCCTATTGATCAAAGTACTGATTGTGGATGATGAGCCCAAGCTGAGGGAAGGGATGCGCACCTTGATTCCCTGGGAGGAAGAGGGGTATACCGTGGTGGCGACAGCGGCTAACGGTTATGAAGCGCTGGACAAATTCCGTGAGCTGCAACCTGGACTTGTGATGGCGGATATCCGTATGCCGGGAATGACCGGACTGGAATTAATCGCTGAACTGCGCAAGGAAAGTCCGGGCTGCCATGTGCTGATTCTAAGCGGCTATGCCGATTTTGAATATGCGAAGCAGGCCATCTCTTATCATATTGATGGATACTTGCTCAAGCCGGTGGATGAGGAGGAACTGATCAGCTATCTGCAGGAGCTGCGGGAGAAGATCAGCCTGGAAGAGCGGATCAACGAATGGCAGGCGCTGGAGCCGGCAAGAACCACCGAGGTGCTGGTGCGGGAGCTGCTGCAGTCGAATTCGAAGGAAGGCGGGGAAGCCGCGGCTGAACTGGGCCTCACGGACAGCGGCTGCGAAGTGGTGCTGCTGGAATTGAAAGGGCTTAACAAGGGCGAGGATGCCCGTGAGGATGCGGTGAAGCGGCTGATGGAGCGGCATTGGCAGGAGCAGGAGGGGCACGGCTTCTTCTTCACCCTCCCCCCATACATGGGAATTCTGCTGAAGGAGCCGCTTCGGGATGAACGCGCCCGGGCGGCGCTCTGGCAGGAGCTGCACCACCTGATCTCGAAGGAGGGGCTGGAGTTCGTGGCCGCAGCGGGCGGAACAGCCGGCCGGCCGGAGGAGGCCGGAGAGTCCTTCGGGGCTGCGCGCGCCCGGCTGGAGGATGCCTTCTTCGGGCAGAAGAACACACTGCTCTGTGGAATGCCGAACCTGTGGGAGCAGCCTGCACAAGGCGCGGTTGAACCGGAGGAGGAGCTGGACCCCGAGCGTGATATCGAGGTGCAGCTGCTGCTGGCAGTAGAGGCTGGCAGTAGCGAGGTAGCCAGGGAGCTTACGTTGCAGATTATCCGCAAGCTCGTGCATACCCAGCGGGACGAGACCTATATCAAGGACCAGCTGCTGCGGATTGTCAGCAGCACGATTGCCCGGCTGGAGGCGGCGAGTCCTGAGCTGCGCCCGCTGATTGCCGGACAAGCCTCGCCGATGGGCGAGGTCTACAGCAGCAGATACCTGCATGATGCAGAGCGGCTGGTGTCGGGCTATATGGAGCAGCTTTCCAGGCTGACGGGCAGCGGAAGCGGACGCGGCGATGAGATTAAGCGGATTACGGATCTGATCCAGCGCCGGTATAAGGAGAATTTGAAGCTGGGCACACTTGCGGAGATTTTTAACTACAATAGCGCCTACTTGGGTAAAATGTTCAAGAACCAGGTGGGTGAGCACTTCAACACATATCTGGATAAGGTGCGGATCGAGAAGGCCAAGCAGCTGCTGACCCAGGGCATGAAGGTCTATGAGGTGGCCGAGCAGGTCGGATACATGAACTCTGATTATTTCAATGCCAAATTCCGCAAATATGTCGGCGTCTCCCCAAGCGCGTACCGCAAGGAGAACTAGACTTAAGGCATTTAACGAAAAGCAAAAAGAAGCGGAGGGGGAATTTGAAACTGTAGGTCGCGGTAAGCTTGCAGAGGATCAGGTATGAGGCTTATGATATACAGGCTGTTCCCCTTCTTGCAGAAGATCCGGGAGCAGCCTGTTTGTATAGAGAGGGGAGATTGATATCAAGAAGCTGGTGCGGATGGTCAATAACATGAAGCTGAAATACAAGCTGATCTTCTTTTATATCATAGTGGTGATGATTCCCGTGCTGATTGCAGGGGTGATTCTAACGAATTATTTTCGGGAGGGAGCCTTGAACAGAGCGATTGATCAGGCCACCAACAACGTAGAAAAGATCAAAAGCCAGTTGTACAGCAAGCTGCGTGTCCCTACAGATATTTCGAATCTGCTCTATTTCGATGAGGATCTGGAGCGGCTGGTCAATACGCATTATCCGAGTATTCTGGAGCTGACCAAGGCTTATCTGAATTATACCGACCTCAAGGAATATGTGCTGCGGTACCGGGAAATCTCCAATATCCGCTTTTTCATCGATAATCCCACACTGGTGGATGATATGTCTATCGCGCCGGTAACGCCGGAGATCCGTACGAGAAACTGGTATACACAGGCTATGCAGAACAATCAGATCTACTGGATGTATATCCACGACAAGGACCCTTATATCAACAGCCCCAAAGGGACCATCAACAAGCTGAGTCTGATCCGCCAGGTTCCCTACCCTGAATACAGCAAGTCAGGAATTCTGATGGTGCAGGTGAATCAGGATGAGCTGAACCAGATGCTGCACCAGGAGCCGTTCGAGACGATCATTATTGATGAGCAGGGCTATATTGTATCCGCCAAAAATCCGCAGCTGGTAGGCAGCACGGTGGATGCTTTTGACATAGGGATAAATGTGCAGTCGCAATCCAAAGGTGTGTTCATGACCCAGGTGAAGGATAAGGATTCCTACGTCATGATCGATGAGATGATCCCTGAGCTGAGTGTCAGCAAGCTAAAGATCATTTCCGTATTTGAAACCAAAAGCATTCTGAGCGATGCCAACAAGGTGAGTCAGCTGGGGCTGTTTATCGTAATCGGGGTGCTGCTGGTTGCGCTTGTACTGGTCTATACTATCTCGCTGCTGACGAGCAACCGGCTGCTGCGGCTGAGCCGCCAGCTCAATCAAGTGGCTCTCGGGAACCTGAACGTCGTCTCCCACATTGACGGAACAGACGAGATCGGCCAGCTGTCGCGCCAGTTCAACTACATGGTAGCCAGCATCAACCAGCTGATTACCCAGGTGATAGAGAGCAATGAGAAGAACAGTACGCTGGAGATCGCGCAGCGGGAGATTAAGCTGAAGATGATGGCCAGCCAGATTCATCCGCATTTTCTGTTCAACGCGCTGGAATCGATCCGCATGAATGCCCATCTTAAGGGCGAGAAGGAAATTGCGAATATCGTCAGACTGCTCGGTAAGCTTATGCGCAAGAACCTGGAAGTAGGCAGGGAACGGGCGCCGATCAAGGAAGAAGTTGAGATGATCCGCTCCTATCTGGAGATTCAGAAGTTCCGGTACGAGGACAGGCTGGAGTATGAGATTGCCTTCGATCCCGACGCCGCTGAGGTGATGATTCCGCCGCTGATTATCCAGCCGCTGGTGGAGAATTCTGTCGTTCATGGTCTCGAGAACAAGGAAGGCACGGTGCACGTCAGCATCGCCATTACCCTCACGGAGAATCAGGAGATTCAGGTGATTGTAATGGATGACGGGATCGGCATGAAGGAAGGACGGCTGGCCGAGATTATGGAGGTCATCACCAAGGCGGAAGAAGAGGAGCAGGGCCGGATCGGGCTGCGCAATGTGCAGCAGAGACTGACTCTGTATTACGGAGCGGAGCACGGGCTGAACATCTCAAGCCGGGAGGGAGAGGGGACCCGGATTACATTTTCAATCCCGAAGGGACAGTGATTTGAAGGCTTAAGGGGATACAGGCGGGGAGAATGTCTAATTTCTATAGGTTTTTACGTGAAATCTGTTGGGTATTCTCGCCCCCGGCGCTGGGATAAGATAAAGCTATCAAAGCGAAGGGGGAATAATGATCGTGAAAGCGCTCACTGAAAGCGGTGTTACAGCAAATGAAAGCGTAACCCCCCGCCCACCTGCGAAACGGAATAGTGGATTTTGGAAAAGCGTACTCCAGCAAAAGTACTTATACCTGATGTCCCTTCCATTCGTAATCTGGGTATTTATATTCAGCTATGTGCCTATATGGGGATGGCTAATGGCCTTCCAGAATTATAAGCCGGTCAGGTCGTTCAGCGAGCAGAAATGGGTCGGACTGGACAACTTCAGGGAGCTGTTCCAGGATGAACGCTTCTACCTCGTATTAAGAAATACACTGGCGATGAGCATGCTGGGACTGATCTTCGGCTTCGTGGTTCCTATCCTGTTCGCCGTGATGCTCAACGAGCTGCGCGGGAACGTCTTCAAGAGATCGGTTCAGACGATATCTTACCTGCCCCACTTTGTATCCTGGGTCGTTGTAGGCGGGATTGTCTACAAGACGCTTGCCATCGATGGAGGGATCGTGAACGATTTGCTGCTCTGGATGAATGTGATTGATGAGCCGATTCAGTTCATGGCCAAAGGGAAATACTTCTGGGGAGTCTTAACGGCTGCTGACATTTGGAAGGAAACGGGCTGGAACGCGATCATCTATCTGGCAGCGATTACAGGCATTGATAAAGAGCTGTATGAAGCGGCCAAAGTCGATGGTGCAGGACGGGTCAAGCAGATGTTCAATATTACGCTGCCGGGTATCCGCACAACGGTGATGGTGCTGCTGATTATGAATATCGGCCATCTGGTCGGGATCGGCTTCGAGAAGCAATTCCAGCTGCAGAACAACATGGTTACCGATTATTCGGAAGTGCTGGATTTGTATGCGCTTAAATACGGGATACAGATTGGACGGTTCTCCTATGGTACCGCGATAAGCATGTTCACCTCGGTAGTCAGTGTCATCCTGCTGTTCACCGCTAACGGTCTGATGAAGAAATTTGCCAAAGAAAGCATTATGTAAGGAGGGGATCATCCATGGGTGGCAAAGCATTCCAAATGTCAAAAGGTGAACGTGTCTTCGATATTTTTCTCTACATCGCTCTAATCCTGATTATGATTGTGACGTTATATCCCTTTCTGAACGTGCTGGCGATTTCCTTCAATGAATCTACAGATACGGTCCGGGGTGGCATCTATATCTTCCCGCGGGTCTGGACTCTAGAGAATTACCAGCGGATCTTCAGCTATACGGGGCTGATTCAAGGCTTCAAAATATCGATTCTGCGTACCCTTTCCGGTACTCTTCTGGGGCTGATCAGTGCTTCCATGCTGGCCTTTACCCTCAGCCGTCCGGAGTTCAGAGCCAGAAGATTCGTCTCGGTATTCCTGGCCCTGACCATGTATTTCTCCGGCGGTATGGTGCCGATGTACATTCTCATGAAGGACCTGAATCTGATCGGAACGTTCTGGATCTACATCCTGCCGGGTATGGTATCCGCGTTCAACGTGTTCATTATCCGCTCTTTCATGGACGGCCTGCCGTTTGCCCTGCAGGAATCCGCTAAGCTGGATGGGGCGAATGACTTTATGATTTTCTACAAAATCATTCTTCCGCTCTGTAAGCCGGTGCTGGCGACTATCGCCTTGTTCCTGGCCGTGGGGCAATGGAATGAGTGGTTCACCACCTATCTCTACAACGGCAACAAGCCGCATCTGACTACGCTGCAGTTCGAGCTGATGAAGGTCCTGTCTTCGACCAATCAGGGCAGCGGCATGGCAAATGCGAATGATATGGCCAGACAGATGGCGCAGATTTCACCGGAGTCGATCAAGATGGCGATTACCATTGTCGTAACGGTGCCGATTCTCGTGGTCTATCCGTTCCTGCAAAAGTATTTTGTCGGCGGGATGACGCTGGGTGCAGTCAAGGCTTAGGCCTTAACCCAGAGTGACAGGGGGAGAAGCTGCCGGGTTCAGTGCAGAGCCGGGCAGCTAACCCGCTTAAGGTGAAGTGTTAATTAGTGGTAATTTATATTTATAGTAGTTTTGCAAGCGTTCACAATGGTATATTCAGGTCTCACCTGATATGCATAGAGGCAACATATTAAGATACAAGGGGGATACACAATGAACCGCAAGAGTACCAAGACGATCTTCACACTCCTGCTGATGAGCTCGATGCTGATCGCCGGTTGTGGAGGCAACGGCAATAATGCAGCCAACAATACGACGCCTAACAACTCAGGAACTACACCTGATGCTACTGCCGCAGCAGATGATACGGCTCTAGATACCTCACCGGCTACGTTCACCTTCTTCGGTGCGGATGCCAGCCCGAACTGGAACAAGATGCAGGATGATGTAGGTAAAGCGATTACGGAGAAGACAGGGGTTACCCTTGAAGCTGAATTCGATGTAGGCAGCGGCGGCGGCGACCAGAAGATTGCGATGATGGCGGCGAGCGGCGACGTTCCTGATATTATTTTCGCTAAAGGAAGTCTGAGTACCCTGGTGGATGCGGGCCTGATCATTGATATGACGGACCTGATTGACAAATATGGCCCCAACCTCAAGAAGGTCTACGGCGAGAATATGAACCGGCTGAAGTACAGCCTGGATGACCAGAGCATTTATCAGATCCCTACGAATGTGGGTGTCGGCCAAAAATCCTTTGATGCCACAGGCGGATTTGAAATTCAGCATCGTGTGCTTAAAGAGCTTGGCTATCCGAAGGTGCGGACTGTAGCTGATTTTGAAAAGGTGCTTAAGGATTATGTGAAGCTGCATCCGGAAACCGATGGACAGCCCACCATTCCTCTGACGCTGAACGCCGATGACTGGAAGATTATGATCACCGTGACGAACCCGGCCTTCACTACAACCGGCGCACCGGATGATGGTGAATATTATGTGGACCCTGAGACCTTCGAAGCGAAGCTTCACTACAAACGCGCCGAAGAAAAGGAATATTTCCGCTGGCTGAACGGCATGTACAATCAAGGCCTGCTCGACAAGGACACCTTCGTACAAAAGGATGACCAATACAAAGCGAAAGTGGCCAGCGGCCGTGTACTCGGTCTGATCTCCCAGGAATGGGAATACTCCGACGGTGAGAATGCCCTGAAGGCTGCCGGCAAAGACGAGTATACCTATGGACACTTCCCTGTAACCCTGACCGAAGAGTATAAGGATCATTCCTTCATGCAGACGGGAATTGACGGCTACGGGATTGCAATCACTACGGCAGCCAAAGATCCTGAGCGGATCATCAAATGGCTGGATTGGATGTCCTCCGATGAAGGCCAGGTCCTGAGAACCTGGGGGATTAAAGATAAGCACTATACTGTGGATGCCAATGGCAAGCGTGAGGTTCTGCCTGAGATCCGTGACGGCCTAGCCAATGATACAGCGAACACTCAAAAAACAACCGGGATCGGCCAGTACCTGATCTTCGGTGCACGGTATGGCGACGGCGTGAAGGATTCAACAGACAACTATTACACCACAAGCTTCCCTGAGCAGATTGTTGCTTCGTACTCCGAAGCTGAGAAGGAATCCCTTGCCGGATATAAGGCGACTACCTGGAAGGACCTGTTCCCGAAAGAGGATGAATTCCCTGTAAAAGAAACAGGTGCCCTGTACAACCTGCCGGTTCCGACAGACGGTAAATATCAGGTCATCTTCAAAAAGACCCAGGATATCGTACGTAAACGTATCCCGGAAGCGATTCTGTCCAAACCGGCTGATTTCGATAAAGTCTATGACGCCTTCCTGGCCGAGCTGGACAAAGCCGGTGCTCAGGATATGGAAAAAGAATTCACTGAGCTGGTGAAAAAGAGAGTATCCCTGTGGACAGGCAAAAATCTGTAAATCCTAACGGGATGTAGCATGATCAAGTGTACAGCAGAAAGCAGAAGGCCCGACTTAGGTCAGGGCCTTTTGTTGTATCCAGAACTTAGTACGAAGGGTGAGGAGAACATGGAAACTAAACAAAATACATCCGCATGGAAGCTCAGATACCGTCAGCCCGCAGCTGTCTGGGAAGAGGCGCTGCCGCTCGGGAACGGGCATATGGGGGCTATGGTATTCGGCGGTACGGATAAAGAGCTGATCTCGCTGAATGAGGATACCTTATGGTCCGGGTTCCCCCGGGATACCAATAATTACGAAGCGCTCAGGTATTTGAAAAGAACCCGGGAGCTAATCGCTGCAGGCCAGTATGGGGAGGCCGAGGATATGGTGAATGCTCATATGCTGGGGGTCAACGCCCAGGCCTATATGCCGCTCGGGGATCTGATTCTTACGCAGCCGGGCGCAGAGAACTATACAGCCTATAAAAGAGAGCTGGATCTGGATAGCGGAGTTGCCAGAGTGACCTATAAGACAGGGCAGGGAGCCTTCACCCGTGAAGTATTTATCAGTACCCCGGACCAGGTCGGTGTCGTGCATCTGACAAGCGATCAGCCCGGGGGAATTCAGCTAGAGCTGGCACTGGACAGCCAATTACAGCATAGCGTTAGTCCCGGGGAAGGGAACCGGCTGGTAATGCAGGGGCGCTGTCCCTCGCATATTGCCGACAATTACCACCAGGATCATCCGCTTGCGGTGCTCTATGAAGCGGGGCTTGGAGTTGCGTTCGAGCTGCACCTGCATGTACAGGTAACCGGGGGGAGTATCCGGCATTCCGCAGGCAAGCTCGTGATCACCGGCGCAGATCGTGTGCTGCTGCTGCTGGCTGCCGGAACGGACTATGAGGAGGTGCGGTCCAGAGCAAGTCATAGATCCGCTGCGTCAGCATCGTATTCCGCAGCTGGGATAAGTCCGGCGGAGCTGTGCGCGAGCAGATTAAGCGCTGCGGCCGGTAAGACTTATGAGGAGCTGTACGCACGCCACGTTGCAGATCATCAGGCGATCTTCCGCCGGATGGATCTGGATCTTGGCGGTCACGAGGCGGATGAGCGGCCCACCGATGAACGTCTGGCCGCATATCAGCAGGGGGCAGAAGACCCGGCGTTGGAAGCTCTGCTGTTCCAATATGGCCGCTATCTGCTGATGGGTAGCTCGCGCGCCGGAACCCAGGCAGCGAATCTGCAGGGGATATGGAATGCCCATGTTCAGCCGCCATGGAACAGCAATTACACGACCAATATCAATACACAGATGAACTACTGGCTGGCGGAGGTCTGCAATCTCAGCGAATGTCATGAGCCGCTCCTTGAGCTGATTAAGGAGCTTAGTGAGACCGGGGCCAGAACGGCTGCTATTCATTACGGGGCGCGCGGCTGGGTAGCCCATCATAATGTTGACCTGTGGCGGGCCTCCACACCGTCCGGCGGAGATGCCAGCTGGGCCTTCTGGCCCATGGGCGGCGTGTGGCTATGCCGTCACCTGTGGGAGCATTACGAATTCAACCCGGATGTGAAGGTTTTGAGTGAGACCGCTTATCCGCTAATGAAAGGAGCTGCTCTCTTCTGCCTGGATTGGCTGGTGGAAGGAACGGATGGGTGGCTCGTTACCAGTCCGTCTACTTCGCCGGAGAACCGGTTCATCACGGAGGACGGCAGAGCTTGCAGTATATCTATGGGTTCGGCCATGGATATGAGCCTGATCGCTGAGCTGATGCAGCATTGCCTGGAGGCTGCGCGCATTCTCGGCGTGGACGCTGAGCTACAGGAGGAGCTGGAACAGACGCTTGCCCGGCTGTCTCCGCTGAGGATTAGCAAGGATGGACGGGTGCAGGAATGGCTCTATGACTTCGCTGAAGCCGAGCCGGGGCACCGCCATGTCTCCCATCTGTACAGCCTGTATCCGGGCAGCCGGATTAACAGGCGGGACACGCCGAAGCTGCTGGAAGCCAGCCGCTTAACGCTGGAGCAGCGGGTTGCTTCCGGCGGGGGACATACCGGCTGGAGCTGTGCTTGGCTGATTAACCTCTATGCCCGGCTCGCAGACGGCGATGCGGCTTACGGCTATGTTCGCGCGCTGTTAACCCGCTCCGTCTATCCCAACCTGTTCGACGCGCATCCGCCGTTTCAGATTGACGGTAATTTCGGCGCGGCTGCCGGCATCGCAGAGATGCTGCTTCAGAGTCATCTCGGGGAGCTTACACTGCTTCCGGCGCTGCCTGGAGCCTGGAAGAATGGCCGTATCCGGGGTCTTAAGGCGCGCGGCGGGTATGAGGTGGACCTCGAATGGCGGGCCGGAGTTCTGGTATACGCGCGGATTACAGCCCGGTTCGATGGAACACTGTGGCTCGGCTATACGCAAGAGCTGAAGCTGAAGCTGAAGCTTGCAGACGGACGCCTCCAGACAGTGAGTGGTGCGCTTGAGGTTACGGCTGGCGGGGTGTATTGGGTGGAGGTGTAAAACTATAAATATAATGGAAAATAAATCCGATAGTAATAGGAGGTAGCCTGTATGACTAAGGGAGATTTATTGATTAAAATTAGAAGCCAGTGAGTTTTAGCATTCGGCGGAAAGGATGGTTATGGCATCAACAAAGCTAGTATTTAACGAAGATGAAGTCCGGCGCCTGCAGACGAAGATCGGTCAGGTGAGCCAGGACACCAACAGGCTGTACCTTCAATTGAAGGGCCAGTCCAGTAGCTGGGG
>NZ_ASPX01000084.1:0-38050 GCF_000517965.1 Paenibacillus sp. FSL R7-277 | reverse complement strand
GGATATCATCCGGGTGGCCCTAAGAGGCGTATCGGAGCTGCAGGAAGAGAATAAGCGGCAGGCGGACAAGCTGACAGGCAAATTTAATCTTTTGTTCGCGGCTTTCGGCAGCTTGGGGCTGCAACCAGCCGCCGGACGGGTCTCCATCCCCGAATTTGTGCAGCGAAGTGCGACGAATCTCATCACTTCGATTGCCGCTCTATCGGGAAAAGATGAACTCAGCAGGGACCCGGTAGTGCAGCAGCTCAGGAATGTCATTCAGACCTCCGGCCTCTTGACCGTAGAAAGTATCGCTGCACAAAGTAAGCTGAACGATATCTTCGCGGCGCGGAATCAGATCGCCAAGGCCCAGATGGCCTTCAAAGTGTATCAGGCGTTCGGCAATCAAGCCCAGATGGAGGCTGTCCATACGCAGGCGGAAGAAGCCCGGCAGAAGCTGGCTTCTCTAGGCGTCGCCAAGATCTACTATGAAGCCGGCAAGGATCTAAGCGCCCATTACAGACAACCAGCGGTCACCGCCTGTGAGTATGATCCGTCGATTACAGCGGACAAGGTCCCCTTACTACATAACGAAGAATATTTACTGCTTTTGCGGCTGGCGATGGAGAAAACCGCCGCCGGAGAGTATGCCCGGAGTCAGCTGGCAGCGAAGCGGCAGGAAATTCAGATCGCAGCGGCTCTTAAGCAGGTTCAAGAGCAGATCGAAGCAGAGCGGCGGTTGAACGGGCCGCCGCTCACGCTGCCGGATGGCACGCCAATTACCGCAGACAACAAAGAAAATGAGACCACATTGGAATTTTATCAGGCCAAAGTCTATGTGCCGAATGAATATCTCACCCCGATGTACACCAGTTATCTGGGGTGGCTGGATAACACGTACGGCCTCACGAAATGGGAGAGCAAGGTCCGTCAGTCGGGAGATGTAGTGCTGGCTTTTACCGAAGGATTGGTGAAAGAGGTCGTCATGGGCGTGGCGGATACGGCAACCTTTGCCTTCAAGCTAGTTGTGGACCCGGTCAAAACCACCACAGAAATGAAGCAGCAAGCACAATATCTAATTGACCATCCCGAAGTGCTGGTGGAAGCGGCGAAGATGGCGTATCATCAGTTTGACGAGGGCACACCCGAAGAGAAGGCGAAAATGCTCGGTTCAGTCGCATCCATCCTTGTCCCCGGACTACAGGTCACCAAAGCAGGCAAAGTGGGCAAAGTGCTAGGCGAGGTAGAAGACGTCGTCAGCCAAGCGGCGAAGGATGCCCTGCAAGGGATTAAGCAGAAGCTGCCGAACCTGGGTCCGGTGATGCAGACGCCGGAAGGGTTTGTTTTCAAGATAGGAGAGATCCCCGATACTCCAGCAATGCCGAAAACGCCGGTGCAGCAGCGGTATATGGATGGGTTGGAAGGGAAGGGTGAAGTTCCCAATAAGACTTTTGTCGATAATTCATTTGATGAGGCAGGAAAACTAAAACCGAATGTGAAGTATAAAGCTGGTGAGCACCAATACGATTATGAAACAGATCATCTGGGTAGAATTGAAAACTTTAGTACGGATGATTTAAAATTAACGGCAAGAGATGAACGTTTACCACATGACGCAAATACGCCAGGAAAGGAGTCAGGTGACCACGCAGGTCATTTGGCAGGAGATAGATTTGGCGGCTCGCCAGAGATTGACAACCTTGTATCTCAGTCAAGTAAGGTGAATCTAAGTACGTATAAGAAAATAGAAAATGAATGGGCAAGGGCTTTAAATGCCAAACCGCCGAAACATGTTACTGTTGACGTAAAAATAAAATATGATGAGGATTCGCTTCGACCGTCTAGCTTTAATGTAACCTACACAATAGATGGTGAGCTAAAAGTTTTCGATTTAATAAATTAAAAGGAGATTGGATGATGACAAAGGTATTTGAAGATTATTTTTCAGAACTACAAGCAGATATGGTGTCAATTTGTCTTGAGTATGTGAGTAATAAGGCAGATATGATATATATATATGGTTCTAATGAATTTGGACAATTTAGTACAGATGTATTTTACCAAATTAATAATTTTATTGTTAAAAAACATAAGGTTAATGATGCAGTTTCAGACACTGATAGTAATTCAAGACCTGTTTATAATATTTCGAAAGAAAGACAAGTTGCTTTACTTAACATCTTAAATAAAAATCTCCGTGAAATTAGTGATTTATGCAAAAAAAATAATAGGGAAATGCCTACAGAGATGAAATTGACTTATGATGTATTTAAGAACAAATTAGATGCTCGTTACAGTTACGAGATAAAATATACAAATGATCCTGAAAAATTATCTAGTCATATATTTGATGATTGGTTCGAAGAAGTGGGCGGAAAGTTATAGTTTACAACCTGGGCGACAGAATCGTACAAGACAACCTAAAATGCCACAATGCGAGCTAATCGCCCGTGTTGTGGTCTTTTTTATCCTCTATGTGTTATGACGGGTAAAGGAGCTACACAACTTCTAAGTGGTTTTACAGCACCTTAACTTGTAATCTAATTCAAAGGAGATTTTTAATGTTTACAGAATTTGATGACTATCTTTCAGGATATTTTACGGATGATTATTGGTATGATGAAGGTTTTTTAATTGCACAGTAGATGCTGCTAAAATTCTCCCCACAAGATTGGGGGGAATTATCAAATGGAGTGTTAAATAAGCCGATAGAGTGGCAAAGAAAATTAGCTTATTGTTTGCATAATGAATCTAGCATGGATGAATTGAATATGTTGTTGAAACTGCTAGATACTGATGATGAAGAGCTACTCGAAATCTGTGTTGATTCATTAAGAAGTTTTACTAGTTCTGAAAGTAAAAAACTGATATTGAAAAACCCTTCACTTCTTCAGAGGATTTATGAGTTAATCCCCAATTCAGGGGAAGCGACAAAAAAAGTTTTCTAGAGAAGATACAGAGCTGACGATATTAATGGCAGCAAGGGGGATGCTTAATTGTAATTCGTACAACTAAATCGTCCGATGTGCCGCCAAATCTCCGTTTAGATGTAGTTCGTGCAATTAAAATGCCCCTATACCTGGGTTTTCGCCCATCCGGGTAAATTTAGTTGTACAGACTACAATTAGAAGAGGAAATCTACCCGTTTCACTGTTTTTAGTTGTACAGACTACACTTATCCCTGTTTTCCGCTACGAACGCAGCCTTATACCTTACCGTTTTTAAGGAATGAAATCACTTGTTTAATTCTGATGCTCTACTAAGATGGGATACCAAGATGAATCACTTTAAGTGTTATTTCACCGAATATAATGGACAAGAATGACTGGTGTAAGTTCACGTTCTTCAGATCGGGGTTGTAATCAGGGCAATATTGGCATTTACTATAAAGTATACGGCTATGGCCGATGATATAGATTACAGGAGGCGCGGGGATCATATGGGGAAAAGACAGGGATCGCTGATGAAGACAGCGGTTGGACTTATGCTTGTGTTTGCTGCTTTACCGCCTGCGACGTACTGGGGATACGAGCATGCGTATGCTGCAGCGGATTCGGCGGTGGTGCAGACGACACAAGGAATGACGCAGAAGCTGGCCGGAGCGATGAGTAACCGCAGAGAGACGATTACCTTCACTTATCAGGGCAAGACCGCCAAGCTGAAGAGTGAGATCCAGATGGCAATTAATCAGGCGATGGGGAGCGATCCGTACCTGTATTATATTATTGACAGCTATGCCTTCTCCTACCGCGGAAGCACGCGCGCTGTTCATGTGACGGTTCAGGTGGAATATCGGGAGACGCTGCAGCAGACGGCCTATGTGAACAAGCAGGTGAAGGCTATCCTGCAGCAGATCATAACACCGGGCATGAACAATCACCAGAAGGTAAAAGCGATCCACGACTGGGTCGTGCTGAATCTGGAATATGATCACTCGCACCGCAAATACACCGCTTATGAGGGACTTCAGACCGGGAGTGCGGTCTGCCAGGGCTATACGCTGCTAACCTATAAGCTGCTGCTGGGGGCGGGGATTCCGAACAGAATTGTGGAAGGGACGGCCAGAGCGGCAGATGGTGTGACCCAGTCGCATGCCTGGAATCTGGTGCTTCTGAACGGGGCATGGTATCATCTCGACACCACCTGGGATGACCCGGACCCGAGTCCGGAGGGCGGAATCAGCACGCTCTATTATATGAGGACCGATGCCCAGATGCGCCTTGACCACACTTGGACCAAGTCCTATCCGGCAGCCTCCACCAGTTATGCCCAGACCTTGACTAAGCTGGTCAATCAAGGGGGCCAAGGGGTGGAGGCATACAAGAGGCTGCAGAAGGATCTGAACTACTGGCTGTACGAGGAGAATCAGGTGGTTTCGTCGGCGGAACAGCTCAAGGAGCTTGCGAAGCAGGCGGCAGAGGCCGGACAGCAGTCGCTGCTGTTCCGCTATCGCGGAAGCGACAAACTGCTGAGGCAGGATCTGCAGGTGCTCTACGGGCTGGGACTGAATAACCTGGCCTTCAACAGTTCGCCGTTCGAGAATACAGGAGATCTTAAGGTATATGTGACCTGGAAATAAAAGCGTATCAGCTACCCGGCGAACCAGCCAGGGGGCACTTCAGGCCTTGGTCTCCAGGAATTGGATGGTCTGAAGCTTGTTTGTTGAAGGGTTGAAGCGGACCATCACGACTACGCCGAATTCCCGGCCTGCCTTGCTCCGGACCACCAGCTTGAACTTCTCTTCTGCAAGCTTAGGCTTGATCTGGGTCCGGCCGATGTGCTTGTAATCGATGATCTCGGCGTTGTATTTCTGCTGCGTCTCCTTCACGGCGATGGTTCCCCACCGGGCATAGTCAGGTGCAGCGGAGCTCCGGCTTAACGGGCTGCTCAGGACCAGGGCTAACGTCAACAAGGCTACTGTCCATATTTTTTTCATAAAGGCCTCCTTGAACTGGAATTACAGGTTAGCGTCCCCCGGCCCCCGCGCCTTTATACGACTCCCTGGAGCACAGCTCTGGGGTTTTAGTATTTTCCGTACCCGTTCTCACAGGTAATATTCATTTCGAGAAGCTCGTAAAGAGACTGCTTGGAAGCCTCCAGGTTTTTTTGCGCAGCTTCAATTTCCGTGATTTTGTCGGTGATGATCCGTTTTTGTTCCTCTTTCGATATACCCTGCTTGGAGATCATCGATTTAATATCGTGGATTGAGAATCCAACAGCTAAGCTATTCTTTATGACTTCAAGATACGGAATAATCTCCGGGGCATAATTCCGGTAATTATTCTCTTCTCTAAGGATGTACTCCTCCGTAATAAGGCCTATTTTCTCATAGTAGCGCAGGGTTGATATCGGAAGGTCAGCCCTTTTGGCAACTTCACTGGTTTTCATGGCAATCCCCCCATTTATTGTTCTTGCTATGAAGTATACTTTATAGTTTACAATTCTTCTAGTGATGATACGTTCACGTTCATCCGTACCATTCCTATATAAAAGGAGAGAAATGTACATGAGCACAATGATGGGGAAATACCATAAAACCAATGATTTCAATGAAATTGTCCTGGAACGCCGTTCCGTGAAAGTCTATGATCCTGAGGTGAAAATCAGTAGAGAGGAACTGACAGAGATTCTGGCGGAAGCTTCCCGCGCCCCCTCTGCCATTAACATGCAGCCGTGGCGTTTCCTGGTCATTGACAGCGCTGAAGGCAAAGCGAAGCTGGCACCGCTGGCCTCCTTCAACCAGACCCAGGCGCTCACCTCCTCGGCTGTGATTGCGGTATTTTATGATACGAACAACGTTGAATATATTGACGAAATTTTCGGCAAGGCTGTGGAGCTTGGGTACATGCCCCGCGAGGTGATGGACATGCAGCTGCAGCAGGTCAAGCCTTATTATGCGAACATTTCCGCGTCCGAATTGCGGGATGTCAATCTGATTGACTCGGGGCTTGTAGCGATGCAGTTAATGCTGGTGGCCCGCGCCCACGGATACGATACCAACCCGATGGCCGGGTATGACAAGGAGCATATTGCAGAAGTGTTCGGCCTGGACAAAGAACGGTTCCAGCCGGTCATGCTGATCTCGATAGGCAAAGCCGCCAAAGAGGGGTATCCATCCTACCGTCTGCCGGTTGAGACGATCACAACCTGGGCATAAACAGCAGTTGCCGGAATTCCCACGAAGAGAAGCAAATTTAAGCTAGTAAAGCGTCAGAGTTACAACCCAAAATCTAACGGACCGGAGAGATCTTATCCCCGCGAAAACGCCACTTTTTGCAGTGTAACGGACTCAGGCGACCTTAGAGTCTCTCTATGAGACGTTTCGGAGCTGAAGTGCAAAGGATAAGGCCTGTCGAGTCCGTTACTCGCCCAATAGGCGACTTTCTTCCCAAATAAGCGCACCTCAGTCCGTTACGCTAAGCCAAACGCCCTGAAGAACAAGGCCCGCTTGGAAAAAAGATGTTATTTGAAGGGGACTTGCGTCTGATCCACTATTTTAAATCTGATAAGGTACTAGCAATATATAAAAGACCGGTTTTGGCCCACTTTTGCGGGATCAAAACCGGTCTTTTGCTGAAAGATAAGAATTTATATGCTGCTCCAATGAATCAGTCTGCGTGGGTGCTCAGATCACACTTCTCCAGCGGGATAAGGCTGCTCTTGCGGAACCAGCCATAGCCCAGCCAGATCAGCAGGAACAGCGGCACGCTGACATAGGAGACTAGTATGCCGTACCAGTCGATCTTCGCGCCGGTGAAGGCGCCCATGTTCTGGCCGAATACGGCAACCATACACAGAGCGAAGGCAAACAGCGGACCGAACGGGAACCATCTTGCCCGGTAAGGCAGCTCCTCCAGCGAATGGCCCTGCTTCACGAAGGCCCGGCGGAACCGGTAATGGCAGACGGCAATCCCGAGCCAGTTGATGAAGCCGCACATCCCGGAAGCGTTAAGCAGCCAATTGTACACCGCGCCGTCTCCGAAGAAGGAGGCAAGGAAGGCGAGCATGCCGACAGCGGTAGTCACGAGCAATGCCCCTACAGGAACACCTCTGCGGTTCAGCTTGCCGAGCGCGCGTGGTGCCATTCCATCCTTGGCCATGGCGTACAGGACACGGGTGGAGGCGTACATCCCGGAGTTCCCGGCAGACAGCACGGAGCTGAGAATCACGGCATTCATGACCGAGGCGGCAATCGCCAGCCCTGCTTTGTTGAAGACGATGGTGAACGGGCTGACGCCGATATCATCAATACCGCCGCGGAGCAGATCGGGATTCGTATAAGGAATCAGCATACCGATGACGGCAATGGCGAAAATATAGAAGATCAGGATGCGCCAGAACACCTGGCGGATCGCGATCGGCACGTTGCAGCGCGGATTCTCGCTCTCTCCGGCGGCTACGCCGACCAGCTCTGTTCCCTGGAAGGAGAACCCGGCGGCCATGAAGACCCCCACGAAGGCGAAGAAGCCGCCATGGAACGAGCTGCCTCCGAGCTGGAAGTTGCTGAAGCCCACCGCCTTGCCGCCCAGAATCCCGAAGATCATCAGGACGCCGACCGTCAGGAAGACGACCACCGTAATAATCTTGATAATGGCGAACCAGTATTCCGACTCGCCATACCCCCGCGCAGACAGGAAGTTCAGGCCGAACATGAGCGCCAGGAAGAGCAGGCTCCACAGGAACGAAGGGCTGTCCGGGAACCAGTACTTAATGATAACGGTGGCTGCTGACAGTTCAGCTGCAATGGTCACCGCCCAGTTGTACCAGAAGTTCCAGCCGATAGCGAAGCCGAAGGCGGGGCTGACGAACCGTGTACCGTAGGTGCTGAAGGAACCGGAATCGGGCAGATAGGTGGCCAGCTCCCCAAGGCTGGTCATCAGAAAATAGACCATAATGCCGACGGCCGTGTAGGCGAGCAGTGCTCCGCCCGGACCGGAGGAGGCGATGGCCCCGCCGCTGGCGAGGAACAGTCCGGTTCCGATCGAGCCGCCGAGGGCGATCATGGTCAGATGTCTTGCTTTGAAGGATTTGCGCAGGCCCGGCGTATTGGCGTTGCCCGCCTGTACTGCCGGCCGTTTAGGCTGCTGTGCTTGCATGAATAAGACACTCCCTTTAGATTGATAGTTCTGTTCACAGTGGGAGTGCCGCTGCCTGCATGTGCCGGTGTCTTCTTCCCGGCATGCTGCACGCAAAAAAACCGCAGACGGACGCTGCGGTTTCCTGATTATAGGCTCCGCATCATACTCCCTGTTAAGATAGCGCAACACAGTGCAGCTCCCGCAGTCTCCTGACAGGCGGCAATACACAGTGACAGTTCCGCGCCTTTCGGCAAACGGCCCCAATCGTAGCTGCGGACTAAGAGCAGCAGTTACGATTTCGGCGGATATTCCTTTGGGCGCGTATCACTGATGGCTCTTAGGCATCTCCACGCGCTTACTCTTCTTATCCGCGACCTCTACCTCATCCTAGGTATGATGAGGCTATCTTTGAACGATATGAACAACAGGAATCAGTATAAGGCATACCGGCTTCTCAGGCAATGACAAAATACGGCAGGTTCACGTCAGCTCCGCCGGCGCTCTGACATCTGCTGCCAGACAGTGCCCGCTGCTTCCTCGCCGGACAGAATTCGCTCCAGCGCCATCTTGGCCTGGAGACCTACCTCGAATTCGGGGTCTTCGGCAGCCACGCTCAGCGCGTCCTGGGCCTCGGCGGTCCCGACTTCGTAGAGGAAGCGTGCCGCCCGCCAGCGCACCAGCTTGCTGGCATCACTGAGCGACGCTGTCATCACCGGCGTCGCCGCCGGGTCGCCGATGTCGGAGAGCGTGTCCCCGGCTGTGCGCCGCACGGCCGGGGCGCTGTCCTTCATCGCCTCATAGAGCAGCTCCATCGCACCCGGCGTGCGGATGTCGCCCAGGTACACGACCGCAAGTCTGCGAATCTGCAGCTTGGGGTCGTGCAGCGCCGCCCGCAGCTCCGGCAGGAGCTGCTCGCCCGGCGCCAGATCCTCCAGCGCGGCGTAGCGCACGCGCCAATCCGCATCGTGCAGGTCCCGCAGCAGCTCGGCCTGCTCTTTCTTGTGCCGC
The DNA here is from genome assembly GCF_000517965.1 of Paenibacillus sp. FSL R7-277. Lineage (NCBI taxonomy): Bacteria > Bacillati > Bacillota > Bacilli > Caryophanales > Paenibacillaceae > Paenibacillus > Paenibacillus sp. FSL R7-277. The sequence continues at coordinate 28,985 of NZ_ASPX01000084.1, read as the reverse complement.
TGCTCGACGAACTCGCCGGCAGCCCCGTGCGCGATGGCCTGCTGCACGAGGGAGTCGAGGCGTTCCTGCGGATACGCCGCCTCCAGCTCCTGCTCGACCTCGCGGGCAATCTCCGGCGGCTCGCCGTAGCGTACGCCGTAATCGCTGAGCTTGCGCTCCTTGATCATCACGGCGCTAGCCACATCGGTCACCGCCTGGGTGAAGCGGCTGGAGAGGGCGATGCGCTCCTCCTTCGCGCCGGTCTTGACGCGGATCTGGATCGGGATACCGCGGAACATCTGCACGAACACCTGGGACTCCCCGTAGTGGGTGCCGTCATTCTCATCGCCGAGACTGTATTCCGCGCTGAGGCCGTCCGCTCCGAAGCGGTTCTGGACCTCGCGCAGAATTGCAGCCCAGTCCGCACTGCCTTTGCGCTCCAGCGCGGCGAAGTCAGCGGCATGATAAATACTCGTAACGCCTGGAATCTCCAGCATCTCCTGCGCCCAGGAAGGGGCGGAGCGCCGGGTCTCCGGGGTATAGGTCCGGCGGATACCGGGTGCAAGGCTTTCATCGAGATGAAGCTTCATGGTATTTGGACTCGGTGTCGGTTCAATAAATGTAATCTTCATATGTCAGCTCCTCTTCTAAGTAGCATAAGCACCGTTTGCTTTACCCGCATTTTACCTCATTTAAGCAAGTGAATACAAAGGGGCGGACGCGAAGCCGCTAAAATTTAAAATATTGTTGAATTAGCAACTCAAACGGGAATGTTGCACACTTTGCAATTTGAACTTCTTAAATAACCGGGTTGTTGAGGGAATGTTGCATGGAATGCAGGAAATATCCCACTAAGACCGCACGGTGGGGTAGAAATGCTGATATATATGCAACAATCTTGGGTATGAGGCTGAGATAGGGAGGGAATGTTGCAATTCGTGCAGGATTTCATCCTTCCTTATGCCGCCTGATACCGCCTCCTGCTGCCCCATACCGCCCGTTAAATCCGCCTGATCCCTGACAACTGATGCCCGGACGTTTCCCCTTTAGCCATTTGGGTACAATTTGTAATGAGCGTCCCGCAGGGCCCTGTAATTTTGCAAATGATTCTGCGGAACCCTATAGTTAAGATATGTGGTTTGCCGCCCGGCAACAGAAATGGCAAATCTGCTATAAGGAGTGGTTCTTGCTATGGCCAGAATACGTTATAACAACATCGACAATGTAAGCACCGATAAAACACTTAAGGAATTCCGCCAATGGCGTGAGGAACGCCGCCGGAAGAAGAAGGATTACACCTATAAAGTGCCGAATCATCCGCCGCGGCTCGACTATCTGGCCGGGAACCGGCTGGAGACAACAATTACGTGGATCGGGCACTCTACCTTTTTTCTGCAATACGAAGGGCTTAATATCATCACCGACCCGATCTGGGCGCGGCGGCTGGGCTTCGAGAAACGGATCGGGCAGCCGGGCATTCCGCTGGCGGATATCCCGCCCATCGATCTGATTCTGATCTCTCATTCCCACTATGATCACCTGCATATCGCGTCCATCCGCAAGCTGTACCGGGCAGGAACAACCCTTGTGGTGCCTGCCGGACTTAAGCGCAAAATGCTCCGCAAGGGCTTCCCGAACTGTCAGGAAATGCAGTGGTGGGAGGAGATTACACTGGGCGCTGTCAAGCTGACGTTTGTCCCGACCCAGCACTGGACGCGGAGAACACCGTTCGATACGAATTCCTCGCACTGGGGCGGTTATGTGCTTCAGCCGGCAGACCCGCAGAAGCATCCGGAGGGGGAAGAGGGCAAGGCGCAGGATAAGCTGCTTCCGCCGAACCTCTATTTTGCCGGAGACAGCGGCTTCTTCCCGGGCTTCAAGGAGATCGGCAGACGCTTCAAGCTGCATGTTGCGCTGATGCCAATTGGCGCTTATGAGCCTGAATGGTTCATGAACTCCCAGCATGTGAATCCCGAGGAGGCGGTGCAGGCCTTCCTTGATGTAGGGGCCGAGCTGATGATTCCGATGCACTTCGGCACCTTCAGGCTGGCCGATGATACCGCCCGCGAAGCGCTGGACCGGATGGAGCAGGCGAGGGTGGCGCAGGGGCTTGGCGAGGAGCGTATCCGTACCCTCGGGTACGGGGAGACGCTGGTCGTCCAGCCCGAGGAACGCCCGGCGGGGCAATAGCCCGTACAAGGCTTGTATTAAACACTTCTACTTAAATAAGAGCCGTAATAAGGGCCATTTTGCTTGATTTTATGCTATAATGAGCCGGAACCTATGTGAAAAGGATGGTAATGCTTAATGATTAGCACAAGCGGTATAACACTCCGCTACGGAAAACGCGCACTATTTGAGGATGTAAACATAAAATTCACACCCGGCAACTGCTACGGTCTGATTGGCGCGAACGGCGCCGGCAAATCGACCTTCCTAAAGATTCTGTCCGGAGAGATCGAAGCGAACATCGGCGATGTGCACATCACACCCGGTGAACGTCTGGCCGTACTGAAACAGAACCATTTCGAGTATGACGAGTTCCAGGTGCTGGAGACCGTAATCATGGGTCATACCCGCCTGTATGAAATTATGAAGGAAAAGGACGCCCTGTACGCAAAAAGCGACTTCACCGAAGCGGACGGACTTCGTGCCGGTGAGCTGGAAGGCGAATTTGCGGAGCTGAATGGCTGGGACGCCGAGCCTGACGCAGCCGCCATGCTGATCGGTCTTGGTATCATGCGTGAGATGCACGACAAGAAAATGGCCGAACTCAGCGGCAACGAGAAGGTGCGGGTCCTGCTGGCCCAGGCCCTGTTCGGACGTCCGAACAACCTGCTGCTCGATGAGCCTACCAACCATTTGGATCTTGAATCGATTGGCTGGCTGGAGAATTTCCTTATGGACTACGAAGGCACCGTTATCGTGGTATCCCATGACCGTCACTTCCTGAACAAGGTCTGTACGCATATTGCGGATATCGATTTCGGCAAAATCCAGATGTATGTCGGCAACTACGACTTCTGGTATGAGTCCAGCCAATTGGCCCAGGCGCTGCAGCGCGATGCCAACAAGAAGAAGGAAGACAAGATGAAGGAGCTGCAAGCCTTCATTCAGCGCTTCTCGGCGAACGCCTCGAAATCGAAGCAGGCGACTTCCCGTAAGAAGCAGCTCGAGAAGATTACCCTGGATGACATCCGTCCGTCCAACCGTAAATATCCGTTCCTGAACTTCAAGCCGGAGCGTGAAGCCGGCAAGCAGCTGCTTACGATCAGCGGCCTGACCAAGGCAGTGGACGGTGAGAAGGTGCTGGATGAAGTCAGCTTTGTAGTCAACAAAGGGGATAAGATCGCTTTTGTAGGACCGCATTCCCAGCCTAAATCCCTGCTGTTCGATGTCATTATGGGCGAGAAGGAAGCAGATGCGGGTGAGTACACTTGGGGAGTGACAACTACCCAGGCGTATTTCCCTAAGGATAACTCCAGCTACTTCGACGGGGTGAATATGAACCTGGTGGAATGGCTGCGCCAATACTCCAAGGATCAGGACGAGACCTTCCTGCGCGGCTTCCTGGGCCGGATGCTGTTCGCCGGCGAAGAAGCACTGAAGAAGGCAAGTGTATTGTCCGGAGGCGAGAAGGTCCGCTGTATGCTGGCCAAGATGATGCTGAACGGAGCCAACGTGCTGGTATTCGATGAGCCTACCAATCACTTGGACCTGGAATCGATCACCGCACTCAATAACGGCCTGATCGACTTTGACGGCACGATCCTGTTCACCTCTCATGACCATCAGTTCATCCAGACGATTGCCAACCGCATTATCGAGATTACTCCGGCTGGAATTATTGACCGTACGATGAGCTATGACGAGTATCTGGAGAACCCGGAGATCAAGGAAATGCGTGCCCGGATGTACCCTGTAGAAGCTTAAGAACTAGATATAGGCAGAATGAACAGTTATGAGTTCACATACAAACGGCTGCGTCGTCCCCAGAGGGATTACGCAGCCGTTTATGTTCATCATATACAACAACCTAGAAGTCTAGGAACCGCCAGTCCGGCGGCGCTGATTGTTAGGCTTCTTGTTATTCTGGCTTTTCAGCGGTTTCGCGGAGCCGGCCTGGAAGGTTGAACCCGGTTTTCCTGAAGCATGCTGTTTCTTCTGCTCCAGCTTCTGGCGGATCGCATCAGCCAAATTAATTTTTGGTTTCTCATTGTTCTCGCTCATTATGTTACCCCCTTAGGCAGCAAGTCCTTATTCCTTATTCTAATTGTTTTTAAATGCTGCTACAAGGGCAAGAATAACTCAAAGAAAGTTTTCCTGTAATTATGCGGCAAAGGATGGGAGGGGCGGCAGAAATGACCGATATTTATGAGGATATACGCAAGGGTGAAAAGGGTGCGATGGTCAGCATTGCTGCTTATCTGGTTCTGTCTGCCTTCAAGCTGATCTGCGGCTACTTGTTCGCTTCCAGTGCGCTCCTGGCGGACGGATTCAACAATTTAACCGATATTGTGGCCTCGCTGGCGGTGCTGATCGGGCTGCGCATCTCGCGGAAGCCGCCGGATTCCGATCACACCTACGGGCATTTCCGGGCCGAGACGATTGCGGCGCTGATGGCCTCTTTTATTATGGCGCTGGTGGGTATTCAGGTTATTGTGGAGGCGGTGCGCTCGCTGTTCGAGGGGGAGAAGGCCACGCCGCAGCTCTGGTCTGCCGGTGTTGCGCTGGTGTGTGCGGTAGCGATGATGGGGGTATATATATATAACAAGCGCCTGGCCGAGCGAATTAATAACCATGCTCTGATGTCTGCTGCCAAGGATAATTTCTCGGATGCTATCGTAAGCGTAGGTGCAGCTGTAGGGATTGTAGGGGCACAATTCGGACTGCCGTGGATCGATTCCGCGGCTGCCATCGGAGTCGGCTTGCTGATTATCAAGACCGCCTGGGATATTTTCCGCGATTCCACGTACCGGCTGACGGACGGATTTGACGAAGACAAGCTGCTGGACCTGCGCAGCACCATTGCCCGGACACCGGGCGTAGAGGGCATCAAGGATCTGAAGGCCCGTGTACACGGCAATCATGTGCTGGTGGATGTAGTCGTAGAGGTAAATGCCCGCATGACAGTCATGGAAGGGCATGAGATCAGCGACTCGATTGAAGAACGGATGACCAAGCTGCACAACATCATGCATGTGCAAGTTCACGTGGAGCCCAAGGACTAACATTCCATGATTTCTCCTAGTTAGCTGTAATTTCCACCAAATCCAAGGAGAAATCGAGACTATAGACCTGTATGTTACCATAAGATGGAAAGGTTTTTTGTGAAATTTGGAGCATGTTCCAAATCCCGGGCCAGCCTATAATGAGGGCAGAAAGCAACAAACGTAGCGCGCGCCGTTGTTGATTTTCTTAATACGCTAAGCGGGGGAACGCTATGATCGTATCACGCAAGAAAATTACAGCATCGTTATGGGTTTCCGCATCACTGGCATTATCCTTGGGAGTGTTCAGTCCCGGGCAGGCTTTCGCTGCAACCGATTCTTCGATTACAACGCTTGCGGCGTCCGCTGGACAGACAGGCATCATTGAAGCTTCGGTCCGGCTGCGTACAGATCCGTCTACCAGCAGCACGGTATTGAAATATCTGAATAAAGGCGACCAGGTTGTTATTCTGGAAGCTGCGAACAGTTACTGGTACAAAGTAAGAACGGCAGAGGGAATTGTGGGGTATATGAGCTCAGGGGATTCCTATATCCGGGTAGGTACAGCTTCCGCACCTGCGTCCCGGACAGCGGTGATTCAGGCCACGGTCCGTGTAAGGGATACCCCTGCAACCAGCGGTCAAGTGGTTGGATATCTCTATAAGAATGACCAGGTAACCATTCTTGAAGAGACCAACAGCTATTGGTACAAAATAAGAACGGCAAACGGGACGGTGGGTTATACAAGCTCATCCGATCAATATATTACAGCGGGTGCTTCATCGCCGCCTGCTCCAGCCACTCCAACACCTGCACCTGTTCAGACACCGGTGCCGGCACCTGTTCCAACACCAGCTCCGGCACCTGTACCTACAGCCGGGCAGACTGCTGTGATTGAACGAGTGATATCAGCGGGCACGGGCTATCTGGGAACACCATATGAATATGGCTCTGACCGCAATAATACAAGTACCTTCGATTGCTCTGATTTCATCCGCCAGATCTTCATGGATGCAGCGAACTTGAAGCTGCCTGCCGATTCCCGGCAGCAAGGGGACTGGGTGAAGCAGAACAGTGGTGCAGTTACGGATGTATCCGGCTTGAAGCGGGGCGATTTGATGTTCTTCATGGATTATAAAGGAACTTCTCCCTCTGCTTATGCCGGAATCAACAAATCTACGGCAAGAATTACGCATGTCGCCATGTATTTGGGTGACGGGAAGCTGCTGCATACCTATTCAGTAAGCTCCGGCGGTGTAAGAGTGGATAATCTTAGCGCTTCTTGGATGAACCGTTTCCTGTACGGAGGCTCGGTCATCCGCTAATATATACAGCTAGGACAGCAAGAAGCGACAGGCAGTACAAGTTTGTGACGGGTGAACTACAAGCGGGTGTATGGCGGGGTTATCCCTCCAGTAGAAGATTCTACTGGAGGGATAACCCTTTTTATATGTTTTGGTGGGGGAATTTAGCATCCATTAGACGCAAAAAAAGGCCGTTTGGATTGGCGTCCACGTGCCTTGTTAGGTACATCCGTTGAGTCATAGCTGCAGCATATGAGTGGAGCAGCTATGACTCCTATATGTCCAATCGCTTATGGATTGATTACGTATGCAGAGGCAGGAACCTTGATCCAGGCTTTACCCAGCCAAGTGTAGATTTCTCTCCATTCGTTGCCCATAGCGTCTTTTGTGATCACACCAGTAGTATCAACAGTCTGTGCACCCAACCAGCCAATAGCAGTTGTGCTTCCCGCAGAAAGATGGAATGCTGTGAGTTTGGTCAGAATGATCTGAGGTGTTGCTGGCTTGATGTCAGCTTGTGTAATTACCGGGTCTGCCGGGTTCAGGTAAGTCACTCCGGTTACAGTTGTTACTGCATCGGAAGAAGTGGTTTTGGTAGTTTCTGTTGTTCCTGTTACTACCTCAGCTGCGGAAGCTGTTGCTGCCAAGGAAGCCATAAGACCCATTGCTACTGTTAAACTGGCTAATTTTTTCATCGATGATTCCTCCTAGGTATGATGGTGAGATGTTCTATGTTCATGCTGTGCTAATAAGGATGTAAACATAAATTGCATTGAATGAACCAGCGGCATCAATAAATTTTATTTTTCTTGTCCGGCCTTAGCGGGGAACGCCTCATTACGGACTGAATCACGGATGACAACCTGAGCGGAAAGGCCTATACTTTTTGAAGGGGAATGAAGCCCATTTCAACACTACATAAGACTGGCGGGAACAGCAAAAGGCCCGGAGATCTCCTGGCGGAGGCCTCCGGGCCTGCAGCACTGCCTGTCCGGCAGTCAGCTAACGGCGTGCTTGCCTACATAGATCGTCCCCTGCGGCCCATAAAGAGTGAGACCACGAAGAGGACCAGGAAGATGTAGAACAATACTTTGGCGATGCCGACAGCCGCCGCCACAATATTGAAGAATCCGAAGATACCGGCGATCAGGGCGACTACCAGCAGAATTATTGACCATCTTAGCATGAGATGTCATCCTTTCTGTGCGTTGATGTAGTCATTGTTTAAACGGGGCGTATCCATTTGAAACAGGGAGGAAAGGAAGAGGATTCCAGGGGCTTGACCTTTGTTTCGGCCCAATTCTGTAAGGGTAACTATGCAGTATCAGACAGTGCAAACCGATAATTTACACACTCGGAAGGGGTTATCTACAATGATCATTGAACTTAGCGTAGCACTGGCTGCTATCGCATTCGCAGTACTCGTATTCTTTTTAATCAAAACCTTGAAGTCAGCGAAGGAATCGCTCGACAAGGTCAGTCAGACTCTGCAGGAGGTTCAGAAGACTATTGATGAGCTTACCTATGAAGTCAAAACAACAGTCCGGCATGCCAATGACATCACAGCGGATGTGCAGGGTAAAATTCAGAAAATTGACCCGATCGTGGATTCTGTAAAGAATCTGGGCGATGTCATGAACGAGCTGACATTGACCGTGAAGCAGGTATCTGTAACGGTAATTGAGAAATTCCGTAAATCACGTGAACTGAAGGATAAGGCAAAATCGGTATCCATCGCAGAAGCCCCGTTAACACCGGCCGAGGAGAGAACCGTGCAATCCTATGAGGCAGTGAGTTCAAGCAAATCCAAGGGCAAGATAGCCTCAGCCCTCAAAGGCGTGGATGCAGCCGCTGCAATCTGGCAGAAATTCCGCCATTAATACGATGGAATGAAATACGGCGGGGCTCAGGACGGGGCAATATCAGCTCATGAAAGGCGGGAACCCTATGAAAATGGTTATTCTCTTGCTTAGTCTGCTTGCTCCCTTCATATCTGCACCGCCGCAGGATGAGACTGTTTCTCCCGCTCCCGGTACCGCTGCACAGCTGCCGGTAATGTTCGCCTTCGAGCATAGCGCAGCTGCCGATCTCTACATAAGCAGCTTCGACTCCTTGTCCGGCATTAGCTTATATATGACGGAAGAGGAGCTGCTGCAGATCAAGGGAACCCCTCAGCAGATTGTTGAAGATCCTTGGGCCGGGTGTCTTGAATATCAGTATGCCGATAGCTCGGCGGGGGTATGCGGCGGTGTTGTCCTGTATGTTCATGCTTCGCCTTCCCAGGCCGGACAATATGGTCTGAGCCTCAATGGACGGATGCTTAATCCGCAGGCCATGAACGTGCAGGATATGCTGGGAGCGCCTGATTATGAAGCTGAGGATGGGGATGTTTATATTAGAGGAGAGGCTGCGCTCAAGATCTACCGCAATACGGAGAGCGGCGAATGGGCCGGGCTGGATTTATTCGACGCGTATTCCTTCTGAAGCTGTTTCAAGCGCGGCGATTTGGGTTAATGAATGCTCAGTCATCCATCCGGTGGCTGGGCCCTTATTCATTATGAAGGAGAGTGATCTCATGGATTCAACAGGTACACAGGCTTATGCCAAGCTCCTGGAGAACGGCGTTCAGGCGATCGAAGAAGTGAATCGGCTCCGTAGCAGCGGCTACACCAGAGAGGATCTTTATGTGATCAGTCACGATGAAGACCGCGAAGGGCGTATCGTGGACGCCGCAGATACTAATGAAGTGGGGCTGAGTGAAGAAGGGCTGTTCGGTGCCATTGCCAACCTATTCCGTTCGCGCGGCGACGCTTTACGCTTCAAGATGACTTCACTGGGCTTCAGCGCAGCGGAGGCGGCATTTTACGAGAAAGAGCTGGATACAGGCAAGGTTCTGGTCATTGCCAAAAGAAACCCACAATAATCGCGGGTCGGCTTCGCTGACCTTAATAGTACAATAGCGTAACCTCCAGTCCCACTAGACGTTAGTGGAGCTGGAGGTTACTTTGTTGAAGCCGGGACCTGCTTTATGCCAATATCTAGCTGGTTGGTAACAGGCCGTGTAAATATCGTATGATAGAATGACAGAGCTGCGGGTTAGGGCCTTAACACAATATTCGCGTGAGGTGAGGAAGCTTGAGAATATTAATCGTAGACGACAATCCTACCAATGTAATTATTATCCGTGAGATCCTCAAGAAGGAAGATTACCGGAATTTCATAACGGCCTCGTCCGCCAAAGATATGCTGAAGCTGCTGGGCGTCGGTGTGGGGGAAGAGCCCCGGCCGTCCGATGTGGATCTGATTCTGCTGGATATGATGATGCCGGAAATGGATGGAATTGAAGCCTGCCGGGTGGTCCAGCAATATGAGCATCTGAAGGATATTCCTATTATTATGGTTACGGCTGTAGGTGACTCCAAGAAGCTCGCAGAGGCGCTGGATGCCGGAGCGGTGGATTATGTTACGAAGCCGATTAACAAGGTGGAGCTGATGGCCCGTATCCGCCTCGCGCTGCGGTTGAAGCGCGAGAAGGACTGGCATAAGGAGCGGGACCAGCGGATACAGGATGAATTGAAGCTGGCTGCCCTGGTGCAGAATGCGGTACTCAGTCTGCCCCTTGCCGAGGAGACCCTGGAGGTACATGCGATTTACCAGCCTTCCTTCGAGCTGGCCGGGGATCTGTATGCCTGGTATCCGCTGGGAGACGGGCGTTATGCGGTCATCCTGCTCGATATGATGGGCCACGGCATCTCGTCTTCTTTGTTTACCATGTTCCTTGCCTCGGTCCTAAAGGATACCGTAACGACCTATGTGGAACCGGAGAAGGTTATTCAGGAGCTTAACAGACGCTTTAATCAGCTATATATTGAGAAGCAGCTGGTCCAGTATTATTTCACGGCGATCTATCTTGTCATTGACACCCGTCAGAAGCGGATTAACTATGTGAATGCCGGGCATCCGCCGGCGCTGTTCTTTGAAGGAGATGCCAAAACGCCTGTACTGCTGGAGAGCAATTGCCACCCTGTAGGTCTGTTTGACCGGATCGATATTCAGCAGCAGAGCCTCAGCTACGAGGACGAGGGTCATCTGGTGCTGTTCACGGACGGCCTCATGGAGATGGTGGAGGGCGAGCAGGAAGAGCAGCTGAAATTCATGATCGGGCATTTGAATGCCACTCATGACTGGCAGGAAGACCTGGTGCGCGCTGCCTTCCTGAGTGAGCCGGTTAATTCGGAACGTGATGACGATAAATGCCTGGTGTGGATCTCGCTGAAGAAAGGAACCGATAAGGAATGAAGATTAAGGCTAAGCTGCTGATCGGATTCAGCGCCATGCTGGCGATTATGCTGGCGCTTACCCTGATCGGGTATGACAGGCTCCATTATATGAGCAATCAGCTGGACAGCTACCAGGAGAGATATAGCAAAGGCCGTGCTTCTTCGGGACTTCGCGGAGAAGTGAACGACATGGCACGGATACTGACCACGTCCATGCTTAATGCCGATACTGTAACCCTGGAAGCGCAGAAGGCGGAAATTGACAGCAAGGTCCTGAAGTCTGCGGAGCATCTGGAGAATATTAAGGCCTCTCTGAAGACGGCAGAGGAATTGCAGATTTTATCCCGGATTGAGAATGCCTATTCCGGCTATCTGAAGTATCAGGACAAGGTCCTGGAGATGCTGAGTGCCGGATACTTTCAGAATGCCAACACGTACCGCAATGCAGAAGGACAGGATATTCAGAACGAGGTGCTGAACAGCCTGAATACGTTGTCTGATTACAATGCCTTCCGGATGACGGAGGAGACTGCTAACGCCCAGGAGGCTTCGAGCAGATCGATTCAGATGGTAACCCTGATCATGGTCTTAGGGCTGCTGCTCGGGCTGGGTGTCATTTTGTGGGTGATACCGAGCATCACGCGCGGCCTAAGTGTCGTCTCCATGATGATTACCAGCTTCGGCAACGGTAAAATGCGGGCGATCCGCCGGATCAAGGTGAAGTCGAAGGATGAGATCGGCGATGTGGCCCGGGTATTCCAGCGGATGGCCGAGGATCTTGAGCAGAAGCAGCAGCTTGAGAGATCCTATGCCCAGGCACAGAGCGATCAGGCTTGGCTGAATGCCAATATTGCCCGAATTACGGAGCTGCTTCGCGGCGTCAGCTCGCTGGATCAGGTAGCCCAGACCTTCATCAGTGAGTTCACGCCTGTGCTGGGAGCGCAGTATGGTGCCGTCTATCTGAAGAGCCAGGATAATCCGAACCTGCTGGTCAGCAGCGCTTTTTATGCCGGTGAGGAGGGGGTTACGCCCAGGGAGAGCTTCGAGATCGGTCAGGGACTGGTCGGACAGAGCGCGTTGGATAAGCTGCCGATCAAGCTGACGGAGGCGCCTGACAACTATATCTCAGTGTCTTCGGGATTCGGGGAGTCGCATCCAAGTTATATATCGATCCACCCTCTTTTATTCGAGGATGAGGTTCTGGGTGTTGTGGAATTCGCTTCCTTCACACCATTCTCGGTGCTGCAGAATGAACTGCTGCATCAGCTCTCCAATAATCTGGGGATTATTCTGAACAACATCAGCCGCAGGCTTGTGGTTGAGGAATTGCTGCGCGAATCGCAGGCGCTCACGGAAGAGCTGCAATGCCAGTCGGAGGAACTGCAGACCCAGCAGGAGGAGCTGCGCCGCTCTAACGAGAATCTGGAGGAGCAGACGGATGCCCTGAAGCGTTCAGAGGAGCTGCTGCAGCGCCAGCAGGAGGAGCTGGAGCATTACAATACAGAGCTGGTCTCCAAGACACGTGCCCTGCAGGATCAGGTGCAAGAGGTTGAAGAGAAGAAGGATGAGATTGAACATGCCCGTATGCAGCTGGAGAAGCAGGCTATGCAGCTTGCAGTAACCAGTAAATACAAATCCGAGTTTCTGGCCAATATGTCCCATGAGCTGCGTACTCCGCTGAACAGCCTGCTCATTCTCTCCCAGCTTCTTACGGAGAACAAGGAAGGCAATCTGAGCGAGAAGCAGGTCGAATTCGCCCATACCATATATATGTCAGGTGCAGATTTGCTTAAAATGATTGATGAGATTCTCGATCTGTCCAAGGTCGATGCCGGCAAAATGGAGCTGAATCATGAAGAAATTCCGCTCGTCGAGCTGAAGACCTTCGTGAAGCAGAACTTTGCTCCGCTGGCTGCGCAGAAGGGGCTGTCGCTGCGCCTGTCCTTTGACGAGCCGCTTCCGGACAGTGTATATAGCGACAGTCACAGACTGAAGCAAATCCTGCGTAACCTGCTGTCCAATGCCTTCAAATTCACGAGCGAAGGGTATGTAGAGTTCTCTGTTAGCCGTGCGGACGTCAAGCGGCTGCCTGCCTATCTGCCGCATGAATATGATTATATTGCCATATCCGTCAAAGACAGCGGGATCGGCATCCCGTCAGATAAGATGGATATCGTCTTTGAGGCGTTCCAGCAGGTTGACGGTACGACGAGCCGCAAATATGGCGGCACGGGGCTTGGCCTGTCGATCAGCCGCGAATTAGCCCGCCTGATGGGCGGGGCCATCGGACTGGAGTCCCGTGAAGGGCAAGGCAGCGTATTTACACTGTATTTGCCGGTTCAGGGGAATTTTAGCCTGCTGCCGGGAGCGGTTGAAGCCGCTCCTGCCGGGGAGGCCTTGCAGCTTGAGGAGTTCCGGGAGGAACTTTCATGGGATAAGGCAGGGGACATCACGCCTACACCTGCTAAGCCTGTAGTTGTGGAAGATGACCGGGAATCCCTTGCCAGCGGCGACAAGGTGCTGCTGATTATTGAGGATGATGAGAGCTTTGCCAAGATATTGCTGGGCATGGCCCGCGGACGCGGCTTCAAGGGGCTGGTAGCCCTGCAGGGTGATATCGGCCTGCAGATGGCCAAGACCCTGCTGCCGGACGCGATCATCCTCGACATCCAGTTGCCTGTCTTGGACGGCTGGTCGATTCTGAGAGAGCTCAAGAGCGACTCCCAGACACGCCATATTCCGGTGCATGTAATCTCTGTGAATGATGAGATGAAGCAGGGGCTCATGATGGGAGCGATGGCCTACCTCAGAAAGCCGTCCTCCCGTGAAGCGCTGGACCGGGCCTTCTCGCAGATTGAGAATTACACCGCCAGCACGATGAAGCATCTCTTGATTGTCGAGGATGACGATATCCAGCGCCGTTCCATCGAGGAGCTTATCGGACATGACGATGTAGTGATTACGGCGGTGTCTTCAGGCCAAGAGGCGCTGAATGAGCTGCACAAGCAGAGATATGACTGTATGGTGCTTGATCTGATGCTGGATGATATGACCGGCTTCGAGCTGCTGGATCAGATCCGCGACGATGAGGAGCTGAACGATCTGCCGATTATTATTTATACCGGCAAGGATCTGGACAGCAAGGAAGAGACCAAGCTGCGCAAATATGCGGAATCTATTATCATCAAGGATGTCCGCTCGCCGGAACGGCTTTTGGATGAGACCACGCTGTTCATGCACCGGGTAGAAGCAAATCTGCCGGAAGATAAGCGTAAAATCCTGCAAAAGCTGCACAATAAAGAGGAACTGTTTGAAGGCAAAAAAATACTGCTCGTCGATGATGACATCCGCAACGTCTTTGCCCTCTCCAGCGTGCTCGAAGGCTATCACATGGAAGTGAAATTTGCCGAGAACGGCCGCGAGGCCATCGACATGCTTGTCGAACAGAGTGATTATGATCTGGTGCTGATGGATATGATGATGCCGGAGATGGACGGATATGAAGCTATGCGCCGCATCCGGCAGATGCCGCAGTACCAGAAATTGCCGATTATCGCCCTCACAGCCAAGGCTATGAAGGAGGACCGGGCCAAGTGTATTGAAGCCGGAGCCTCCGATTATATGAAGAAACCGATCAGCACGGATCAGCTTCTTTCGTTAATGCGCGTCTGGTTGTATTCGTAAGGGTGATTTCGGGGTAATAGCTATACAGCAGGTTCAAACCAAGTACGGAAATAAGGCGCAGGCAAGGGAGTATTGATGACAATGGCAGCGATGGAGCACGGATATGAGGGTCAGGGGAATCCGCCGGAGAGCAAGCAGGAGCTTGAACAGATTGAGATTGAGCTGCTTCTGAACGGAGTACACCGTTTGTATGGATATGATTTCAGGAATTATGCTCTGCCTTCCTTGAAGCGGCGCATCTGGCATCATGTCCATGCGGAGAGCTTACCTACTATTTCTGCCCTGCAGGAAAAGGTGCTGCATGACCGTGCCTGCTTCGAGCGGTTCGTGTATAGTCTCTCGATCCCTGTGACAGAGATGTTCCGTGATCCCGGACTCTTCCTGACCTTCCGTCAGAAGGTCATTCCGCTCCTGCGGACCTATCCTTATATCCGGATCTGGCATGCCGGCTGCTCGACAGGCGAAGAGGTCTACTCGATGGCAATTATGCTGCATGAGGAAGGATTATATGACAAGGCTAGAATTTATGCCACGGACATGAACGCCCGTTCCTTGCAGCAGGCCAAAGAAGGCGTGTACGAGATCGGCAAGATGAAGCAATACACCAAGAACTACCTTGAGGCCGGAGGCACGGGCGTCTTCTCGGAATACTATACAGCGAAATATAACTCAGTGATTCTGCAGCCGTATTTACGCAAGAACATCATTTTTGCAGAGCATAATCTGGCAACGGACACTTCCTTCAACGAATTCAATGTGATCCTGTGCCGGAATGTAATGATCTACTTCAACGACGAGCTCCGCGATCATGTGCATGGCTTGTTCCATGAGAGCCTCAGCCGGTTCGGAGTGCTGGTCCTCGGTTCCAAGGAATCTATTCATTTCACACGCTACAGTGACAGCTATGAGCCTCTGGACCGGGTAGAAAAAATATACCGCAAAAATAAATAGCGGGTAAGGAGGGACCTATGGGGGTTCAGGAACCGATTCATATACTGCTGGTTGACGACCGTCCCGAGAATTTGCTGGCACTCGAAGCCGTCCTTGAGAGTCAGCATTACAAGCTTGTCAAAGCCAATTCTGGAGAAGAAGCACTGCGGTGCTTGTTGAAATATGAATTCGCCGTGATTGTTCTGGACGTTCAGATGCCGGGTATGGACGGGATCGAAACCGCCAAGTTAATCAAAGCCAGGGAGAAAACCAAGGATATTCCGATCATCTTCATCTCTGCCAACAGCAGGGAGTCGGAGCATCTCTTCGCAGGGTACTCTGCCGGCGCTATTGATTATATGGTCAAACCGTTTATCCCGCAGATTCTGAAGTCGAAGATTGAAGGCTTTGTGAATATGCATCTGACCAGCAAGAAGCAGCAGATTCAGGCGATGCAGCTGCAGCAAAAGACGCTGGAGCTTGAGCGCATGAACGGTGAACTGATCAAAGCCAAGGAAGAGGCGGAGATCGCGGCTAAGGCCAAGACCGAATTTCTGGCGATGATGAGTCATGAGATCCGCACGCCGATGAATGGCGTAGTGGGTATGATTGATCTTTTGATGGAGACCCAGCTTGCTCCTGAGCAGAAAGAATACACAGAGATTATCCGTAAAAGTGCGGACACACTAATAACCGTGATTAACGATATCCTTGATTTCACCAAGATGGAATCGGGCAAAATGGAAATGGAAGAGCAATTATTCGAGCTGCATACCACCGTTCAGGAGGTATTTAGTCTGTTCTCGGCGGAAGCCGGCAAAAAAAATCTGGAGCTGGCCTATTTCATCGACCAGAAGCTGCCGCGGCTGATTTATGGAGATATGGCCCGGCTGCGCCAGGTGCTGATCAACCTCGTATCCAATGCGGTGAAATTTACCAACCAGGGCGGCGTTTATTTAGTTGCTTCCCTTCTGCCTTCAGCGGATAATAAGCTGGTAATAGAATTTACCGTTAAGGATACAGGTATTGGAATTTCAACGGAGAAATGTGACCGGCTGTTCCAGCCCTTCTCCCAGCTTGATTCCTCCATGACGCGTAAATATGGAGGCACAGGCCTCGGCCTCGCCATCTGCAAGTCCCTCGTGGGCATGATGGGCGGAGATATCCGTGTAGAGTCGATGGAAGAGAAGGGGGCTACCTTTGTATTCACTATCCAGGTTGCCCTGCCGGAGGAAGAGCTGGAAGGCGGCTGCCGGGAAGAGGACGGTACAGCGGACGAGCTAGATGAAGCAAGCCGGAGCAAAGTGCTGGTCGTAGATGACCATCCGATTAATCAGCGCCTTATGGTTAGCATGCTGGATAAGCTCGGATATCGTGCCGATGTTGCTGAGGACGGGAACCAGGCTGTAGAACTGGCCCGGCAATCCGAGTACGATTTTATCTTCATGGACCTGCAGATGCCTGTGATGGATGGTCTTGAAGCCACTTCCCTGATTCGTGAGGAGAGCAGCGGTTCGCCTGACAAGACGGTGATCATTGCGATGACTGCGAATGTGATGGAGGGGATTCAGGACCGCTGCACCGCTGCCGGCATGGACGGCTACATCAGCAAGCCGCTCAAGCTAAGCAGCATCAAACAAATGATCTCCAGATATTCAGGCAGAGATAATCCCGCAACCGCGCGGAACACTTCGCTTTTCAACGCATGACCCATGATTTACCAGTGCCGTATTGTCTATTTGTTGTTTCAACCCTAGGCTATTAGGGTTATTGGTAAAGAAAACATTTAACCAGGAGAGTTGTCTATGAATACACATAAAAGCGAAAAGTTTCACGCAAAGACCGAAACCGTTGGTTCGGTATGTACTGTTTATCTGACAGGTGAACTCGATCTGTCTGTGGCACCTGACTTTCGTCTGGTGATGGAACCGCTAGTGGGAGACACGGGGCTTGATCTCGTGATTAATCTGAAGGATCTGAAGTATATTGACAGCACCGGTATAGGAATCCTGTTGTCGATCCTCAAAGCAAGACATGGAATGGACGTCAAGTTCACCGTTGCTGAAGTTCCCCCGCAAATACAGAAGCTGTTTGACATGACCGGCATTTCCAAGTTTTTTGCCTCCCAAGAGAATTCCCACTAGGAAAGGATCGAACTAAGAATGAGTGATGACATACAAAGAGTAGTTCTTCAGTTACCCGCCAGTGCAGAATATGTCGATATTGTCAGACTTAATTTATACGGCATTGCCTCCAAAATGGGTTTTACTTATGAAGACATTGAAGATATGAAGGTAGCCGTCTCGGAAGCATGTAATAACTCCGTGCTCTATGCCTATGGGCAAGCGGACGGTATGGTTGATGTAATCTTTGAGGTAGGATCAAGTGTCTTATCCATTACTGTCAAAGATGAGGGGGAGAGCTTTGACGGTTTGGATGCGTCCGGGGAACGTCTGACGCTTCATGACAAGGAGCTGAATGATGTTCAAGTGGGCGGACTGGGCTTCTATTTAATGCAGGCGCTGATGGATGACGTTAGCGTTGTTAGCGAATCAGGGAAAGGGACAGTCGTTACCCTGACTAAACGGCTCAATTTCAGCGAGGAGAAAGTATGAATGACAAAGTGACTCCCCCAGAGTCCATGAATGAAGCAGTAAGCCTGATCTGGGAATACCAGCAGACGAAAGACAATGAAATCGCAACAGTGCTCATCCGTAAATATGAACCTATGGTGAAGATGGCAGCCGGCAAAATTGCCCGTAACCGTCCGGATCTCTATGAGGATCTGTATCAGGTAGGGCAAATGGCGCTGATCCGGCTGCTGGCGCAATACGACATCAGCTTGGGGATTCCCTTCGAGCCGTATGCGATGAAGAGCATGATTGGACATATGAAAAACTACCTGCGTGATAAATCCTGGTACATACAGGTTCCACGGCGGATTAAGGAAAAGGGCGCGCTTGTTCAGCAGGCCATTGATGAATTGACCATTCGGCTCGAACGTTCTCCGGCGGTTGAAGAGATTGCCCACTATCTGGATCTCACCGTAGAGGAAACTGTGGAAGTACTGGCCGGCAGAGAATGTTATCATTATGTCTCCCTGGATTCACCGCTCTCCCAGGAAGAGAGTGGGGCCACACTCGGTGAATTGATCAGCTCCGATGCGAATGACTACGAGACAGTGGAGAAGCGTATGGATCTCCAGCAGGCGCTCGGACAACTGAAGGAACAGGAGCAGCAGGTGCTGCTGCTGGCCTTTCAGGATGGCCAATCCCAGCGGGCCATTGCCCAGAAGCTGGGTGTCTCGCAGATGAGCGTATCCCGCATCCAGAAGCGGGCCACTGAGAAGCTGAAGCAGATCATGGCTAATTCATCCTATTAAGGATCAAGGTCATTATATTTATCAGGGCAGGTTCCATCCCGTAAGGGATAGAGCCTGCCCTTTTTTGGGTAGATAAAAATTTATATGTTTTGGGGTCCCCGCCAAGTACCTGAGTCATCACCTACGCTAGAGCCCCACTTTGTGGGGTTAAAGAGCAACATCCCTCCTGCAGTCTATTCGCGGTAGAGTAGGCTGCAGGAGGGATGCGCGGGAAATGTGTTTAGTTAGCATCTATATACTTTTTGATTTCTCCAAGATATTCCCCGATAACCGGTACATTGAGAAACAAACTGAGGATATAGCCAAGGATACCAAGAATGACAAAGGTACCGAGTGAGAGGCCCAGGCCTCTGGAGATCCCGGCCATCAGGTTGGTGATAATCCGCTTCTTGGGGTCTGTATAGTTCTCCAGGATATCCTTGAACTCGGATTTCTCCAGTGAGTCGGCGATCTTGTCTAGCCTCGCATTCAAGCGTTTGACCTCATGCCGCAGCTCGAAGGGATGCTCATCTACGTCATAAGCTTTGGTTCTGTTGTCCGCTTCTCCCATAAGGCGTACCTGCTTTCTGTAGCCTGAATCAGGCTTTATTGAAATATAAGACATGCATAAATAGGGAGCGGCCAGCTACGGAAGATCTGGCCGCTCCCTTCAATGTATAATCAGCCTGAACATCCGGGATTAATAAGAGGATTTAACTTCGTCCTTGGCATCCTTCGCTGCGCCTGCGATTTCCTTGGAAGCGTCCTTCGCCTTGTCGGCAACCTCTTGGGAGGTATCCTTGGCTTCAACCGCTATGTCCTGGGAGGCGTCCTTAACGCTGCCCGTGATGTCCTTGGAGGCATCGCTTACCGTTTCACCAATCTTTTTGCCGGTTTCCGCCAGAGTAGCTGCAATTTGTTGCTTGCTGTCACTGACGGTGGTGAAGATATCGGAGGCCTTGGCCGATACGGTGCCTGCCAGGTCTGTAGCTTTTTCACCTACGGTCGTAGCAATCGTCTTGGTCTTGTCAGTTACGGCTCCCGCAACCTCTTTTGTCTTATCCGTAGCTACTGTGAGCTTATCGGACAGGTCACTGCGTATCTCGCGTCCAGGCTTTGGTGCGAATAGCAATGCTGCCGCCGCTCCCAAGAGTCCGCCGATGAAGATCCCTTTTAAGAATGTGCCGCCGCTTTCTACCGGATATTCCTTCTCTGCTTTATTCATTATCAATCACTCCTTATCAGAATTGTTATTCAAATTCAGGTGAGCCTGAATGTTCTTACTTCGTATATACACTTTGGGCTATGTGCTGAAACAGCGGAATAGCTTGGCAAAGATTGCCGGAGCATAAGGGAGCATCACAGCCGAAAAGGTGTTTTTTCATACCAAATTCGGTGAATATGCGGCTTTACAAGTTTGATTGATCTCGAAGGGAAGGGGGTAAGAAATAGTTAATCATAGCGCATCTATACATCCCATATTGAAGAGCATTCACTCCCCTGTTTAGGATATTGATAAGATTCCAACATCTATGGAGGTGCAACATTATGATAAAAGTAGTTACAGCAGCCGAGCGTCATACTTCGAATAGAGAATGGATACACAGTGAATTCAGCTTCTCGTTTGCCGATTATGATGATCCCAGCAACGCCCATTTCGGCGCACTGCTGGCGCATAACGACAATGAATTGAAGCCGGAGCAAGGCATGCATGAGCACCCGCATCATGATCTGGAGATTATCACTTATGTGGTATCCGGTGTGCTGAAGCATCAGGATGATCTGGGGAATCATGCAGATCTGCAGGCAGGCAGCGTGCAGCTGATGAGCGCAGGAACAGGCATTAACCATTCGGAGACGAATCCGTCAGACCATGTGGATGTCCGGTTCCTGCAGATCTGGCTGTTGCCCGACCGGCCTGGTAAGGCCCCGAAATGGGATGCCCGGTTCTATCCGGCCGAGCTTAAGCTCAACCACCTGCTGCCTATTGCTTCAGGGGAAGGAACTCAAGGCTCGCTGCAGCTGGACAATGATGTTAACATCTATTTGTCCGTTCTGCAGACGAACCGGGAGCTGCGCTATCCCCAGCAGGAGGAGCGGCGAACTCATCTGTATGTCATTTCCGGGAACCTGGAGATATCATGCGCGGACGGTGTATTCCAGCTCCAGCAGGGGGATGCGGCGCGTATCCGCAAGAGCTGTGAGCTTACGCTCAAAGGCATAAGCAGCTCAGGAGATGCAGAATTCATTCTGATTGATCTCCCGTAGCAGGCCGGAGCATGACAGTAAGATTATTATTGGAGTATACAAAAGCCCTTCAGCTTCAACGTCCCGTCTTACGGACAATGAAGCTGAAGGGCTTTATATTGTATACGAACTGCTGGTGCTATTTCTTGCGCAGGCGGCCAAGCTCTGAGACGAGCGCCTCCACCTGGGAGATACTGAGCCGGTCACTGCCCATCGCAACCTCATAAATATCCTGGATATCCTCATACTGCTCCACCGAAAAGGCGGACGCCTGCATTGCAGCGGCACTGGCCATTTTCAGCTTGCTTTTGATGCCTTCAATCATATATTCAACGTTCTCCTGGCTTGGTTTTGACAAATCCATTGAGTATAACCATCCTCCCTGAGTAATATAGAATGTGAACTGGTATAGTTCAAATATCTTATCATGTTTGGGCAAGGGATGACCATTTTTTTGTCCAGATCACGCAAACATGTTAAATTAAAGGTAAATATAACTGGCTGCTTAGCAAGGGGGAGAGAGTCTTTGGCCATCAGAGAAGAAGAGAGCAGAAAACGGCGTAAAATGGATGCCGGAGGACTGGCGGCTTTCTTCCGCGGGATCGCAGACGAGTATTCCGCTGAGCAGCTGACCTTCCTCTGTATCGGAACAGACCGCTCCACCGGAGATGCACTGGGGCCGCTGACGGGAAGCCGCCTGCTGGAGTACGGATTTCCGAATGTAACGGGTACGCTTCCGGCGCCCTGTGATGCGGATAATCTGATTCAGAGGATAACAGAGATTCCGGAAGGGCAGATTATAATCGCTGTTGATGCCTGCCTGGGACCGCCGGCCGCACTGGGCTGTTACTTTGCGGCCGCGCAGCCGCTGCGTCCGGCAGAATCGGTAGGGGGACTCTTGCCTGCTGTAGGAAATTACAGTCTGGCGGCGATCGTTGATGTGAACAGTCCGCGTCCTTACCGGACCATCCAGACTACCCCGCTCTACCGGGTAATGGTTATGGCCGACCAGATTGCCAGGGCAGCCGCCCTGGGATTCGGACTTACGGATTGAGAGCGTTTCAAATCAGCTGTTCTAGCTTATTAATATAGACCACTACATAGAAAGAGGGTAAGCAGCCATGGAAAATGTTCGATGCGAGGGAAGCAACATTTGCTATAGTGATCAAGGCAAAGGGGATGTAATCGTGCTGCTGCACGGATTCTGCGGGAGTGCCGAATACTGGGAAAAGGTGATTCCCGGACTTACAGCCCATTACCGGGTCATCGCCCCGGATCTGCGCGGGCACGGGGCTTCCGATGCTCCGCTTGGAGCCTATACCATCGAGCAGATGGCTGATGATGTGCTGTCGCTGCTGAATGCCTTGGAGATTCAGGAATGTTATCTGCTGGGACATTCGCTCGGAGGCTATATTACCCTGTCGTTTGCCCAGCGCCATGCTTCCCGGTTGAAGGGCTTCGGGCTGATTCATTCCTCGGGCTATCCCGACAGTGAAGAAGCCAAGGAGAACCGGCTGAAGAGCGTCACCATGATCCAGAGCGAAGGCATCTTTGCTTTTGTGGATCAGCTGGTGCCTGGACTGTTTGCTCCTGGAGCGGAGCCCCGGCTGCTGGAACGGGCCAAGGAGATCGGCTACAAGACTCCGCCGCAAGGCGCGGTTGGCGCGTCCTTGGCGATGCGTGAGCGCCCGGACCGCCGAGATGTGATCTCGGCAACGGCGCTGCCGGTGCTTCTCGTTGCCGGAGCAGAGGATTCGAAGGTGACGCCGGAGCGGACGTTCACCTCAGACAACCGGAATATCACCAAGGTGACGTTGCCGGGTGTAGGCCACATGGGTATGTTTGAAGCACCGGAGCAGCTGGCGAAGATTATTAAGGATTTCGTTCAGGCCCCTGTGCAGAAGTAAATTACATCAGGCAATAGGGACAGAAGGCAGCACTTCCGCTCTCCGGCGGGTGCTGCCTTCTGTTTGCTGTCTAAGGATTTTATTGAAACTTACGGATAGCCGGAACGCACAGCACCAGGGCAACACAGGAGAGGCCCAGGCCGGAAAAAATAATAATGGTCGGCACTCCTCCGATCTGGTCGGCCAGCCAGCCGACTAAGATATATCCGACCGGCAGCAGGGCGAAGGACCCGAACATATCCAGACTGGCTACCCGTCCGAAGGCTTCCTTCGGAACAAGCTCCTGCAGGCTGATCTCCCAGATCAGCCCGAAGATCATTAGTCCGAAGCCTTCTACGGCAAATAAGGTGACAGCTGCTGCCGGAGTGCCTGCGAACGGGAGCAGCAGCAGAGCAGCCCCGCTGATCAGTGCGCCGCCGTAAGCCAGGATGCCGCGGTGATTCCATTTCGGCCGCAGGCCGTACAGCAGGCCGGCCGCTATGGCCCCGACACCGGAGAACGTAACGGCCAGGCCATAGAGATAAGGAGGCCAGCCGTGATGGACCTTGAACAGCCAGGGAAGAAGGACGCTGATTACGCCCGTATAACATATATTGACGAAGCAGAAGGCGAGAATTGTAATCCAGAGCCAGGGCTGGCTGCGCAGAACATGTATTCCTTCGGCGAAATCCTGTCTCCAGTGCGGAGCGGGAGAGGTCCCGGCAGCAGGCTTAGCCGGGATGTCAGTCTCAGTGGCGGCAGCCTGCAGCCGGGTCATCATCACTCTGCGCAGATAGACCAGGCAGATGAGGGAGATAAGATAGGTGAAGGCATCAATTCCGAAGCCGATGCCCGCGGACAGGTGGGTAATCAGCAGTCCCCCTAACGCGGGACCGATCAGCCGCACGGACTGGGTTGTGATCTGAGTTAAAGAATTCGCTGCTACGCGGATATCCGGAGTGAATACGGTAGCGCGGACGGCAGCGTAGGCGGGCTGGAATAAGCCGTCCAGCAGGCCGTAGCAGGCAACAAGTCCATAGAGCAACGGAATGCTCAGCACTCCGGTCAAGGACAGCACAGCAGTCGTAATCATAACGATGAACCGGGCAATATCGGCCAGCATCATAATCCGTACACGGTCGTAGCGGTCGACAATATGTCCGGATACCGGCAGCATGATTACATTAGGCAGCATGTAGGCGGCCATGACCATCCCCATAATGGTGGTGGAGCCGGTCAGGGAATAGACCAGGACAGGCAGGATAACCATGGTTACCGAGCTGCCCAAAAAAGAAACTAAATGTCCCAGCCACAGGTAAGGAAAGGCGCGGGATTGCCGGAAAGGGGCGGCGAAGCCCTCAAGCGGATAATGCTTCGGTTGTCCGGAAGGGCCAGCGGTGCTCATCTATTAATGTGCCTCCTCTTCCGGCTGCGCAGCAGCATCGGCAGACTGCAGACGGCCCAGCATCACTTCCACACCGTATTCGTCACCTTCCGTTACCTTGGACTCCCAGGCGGTAATCAGCTCCAGCAGCTCCTGGTGGAATTCCGCAAGCTCCTGAGGAGAGAGAGTAAGTCTGGTATTGAAATGCCGGGTCTGGTCTTCTTCGCGGAAGTGAAGGCTGCGAAGCGCCTCCGAGTGGAACACCGTACCTTTGGAACGGTAAAATTTCTGGATGATTCCTCCTGCGGCTTCTGTACGGACAAGCTCCAGCAGACCGCCCTCATAGAGCTTGACGATATGGTAGTGAATATTACCCGGAGTCTTGTTCAGCTTCTCCGCAACCTGCTTGGATGTAAGCGGCTCTGCCGACAGCGTGTGCATAATCTTAATCCGTAAGGCGCTCTCCAGCAGCTTATCCTGTTCCGGCGTAACGTTCAAAATCCGGTTGCTTGACTGCAGATCCGGTTGACCTGAAACGGCTGCTGTGATGGAGTCTTGCGTGTTGCCGGTTGGCTTGGTCATTAATAAACCTCCTATATAGGGTCCGTATTAACATGTATACAGTCTGTATCCAATTTCAATCTGCTAAATAGTTCAATCTGTAATACAGATTGGGTAACTGAATTATAGTTCATCATTATAGTGTGGTCAAGACTTAACTCCGCACAGTGGCGCCGGAGAGACGAATGGTTTAAGATGAGTCCAACAGAAGCATAGGATACAGAAGAGAAGCAACTGCGTAACGAAAGGAGCACGGGTATGTTCCGGAGGGATTATATTGTACGGATGATTGAGGATATGACAGCTATGGTCGCCAAAGTAATGACCCTGAAGCAGGATAAAAAAACAACGGAAGCCCTGTGGGAAGTGGATGAGCTGCTGATGCGGCATTTTCGCCTGAATTCGCGTCTGCTTAATTCGTTGTCCGTAGAGGATATTATTGATATGTTTCGTCTTGGAGGGGTGCTTGAGGCCGACAAGCTGCAAGGAGTAGCCCGGCTGCTGAAGGAGGAAGGCGGGATTTACGCGGCCAAAGGAGACCGGGATGCGGCCCTGTTCAGGGCGATGCGTTCCCTGCATTTATTCATTTATGCCGATCTTCATGGCGCGGACCGGGAGCTGCTGAACATGACGGAAGAGATAAGTGAGCTGCTGGAAGAAGTGGAGCCGTACCGCCTTCCCGCCAAGACTGAACGCCTCTTGATGGCGTACCACGAATCTCAGGGGCACTACGCCAAGGCGGAGAACAGTCTCTACCGGCTCTGGGAGCAGGGGGAGAATGTAGCGGAGGAAGGCAGAGAGCTCTATGAACGGCTGCTGCTGTTAAGTCCGGAGCAGTTAGCGCAGGGCAGTCTTCCTCTGGAGGAAGTGCAGCAGGGCAGGGAAGAATGGAGCAAGCTCACGGTTAATGCTATAATGTAACGATATTCAGGAGACAACGTGCTCTATTTTATAAACCCGAAAGTGAGATGTACCCATTTGGAAGCGTTGAAGGAATTGATCGAGCAAGTGATAACCGGCCGCACTCTGATTACGGCTACACTAAGCCAGCTGCGCAGCAAGGGCGATGCCGCCTACAATAAAGTACAGGTTAAGCCTGTTGAGCTAAAAGGAAAGCTGCATTATCAGTTTGCCTATTACATCGGCCCTAAGGTCGAACACCGCAACATTCCGGCAGAGGATGCCGCTGAAGAGATGCTCTCTTTGCTGAGGGACACCTTCCGCCAAGGTCTGCTGTGTACGGCCGGTGCCGACTATCAGGTGCTGATCAGCAAGAAATACAAGGTATCGATTCTGACCAAATCAGCCAGCAAGCAGGAAGCGCCGGATCTGGCCCATAACCGCCGGAAGCAGTACGTGCTGGATGAGGGGGAGCCGGTGCCGTTCCTGGTCGAGCTTGGCATTATGAACAGCGAGGGCAAGGTGCTGGCCAAGAAATATGATAAATTCCGCCAGATCAACCGGTTCCTGGAGATGGTTCAGAATGTGCTGGGCGATCTGCCGGCAGGCCGGCCGCTGACGATTGTGGATTTTGGCTGCGGCAAGTCTTATTTGACCTTCGCCCTGTACCATTATCTCGCGGTCCGCGAGCAGCGGGAGCTGAATATTGTCGGCCTTGACCTTAAGGCGGATGTCATTGCGCACTGCGATGCACTGGCTGCCAGGCTGGGTTATGACCGGCTGAAGTTCCTGGTGGGCGATATCGCCGACTATAATGAGCTGGATCAGGTGGACATGGTGGTCACGCTGCATGCTTGTGATACCGCCACCGATGCTGCACTGGAGAAGGCGGTGCGCTGGGGCGCATCGGTGATCCTCTCGGTGCCCTGCTGCCAGCATGAGCTGTTCGCACAGGTAGAGAGCGAGGTGCTGAATCCGCTGCTGTCACACGGCATCCTGAAGGAGCGGTTCTCGGCGCTCGCCACCGATGCAATCCGGGCGAAGCTGCTGGACCTGATGGGCTACCGCAGCCAACTGCTGGAATTCATCGATATGGAGCACACCCCGAAGAACATCCTGATCCGCGCCGTCCGCAGCGACAGCGGTGGCCGGGCTGCCAAATGGCGTGAATACACCGCATTCCGCGATTTCCTCGGTGCCAAGCCTTACCTGGAACGCGTCTGCTCCGACCTGCTGCCCTCCGGCAGTACGGAAGTTTAATTCATGTGTTGAATAGTTTAGGGTATGACAGACCGGCCGCTTCCTGATGGGGGCGGCTGTTTTTTTGCGGGTTCGGGGCTGTATGTGAAAAACCGAACAAAATTTGTGCTGACGCGAAGGTGAGTAGGCAGGATGATGGCTATAGATAGCTTTTGAGAGACAATAGTGTTCCTGAATTGGCGGAGGGCCACTTTGGGTGGAATGAGGTGCACAAGTGCTCTTCATTTGAGCGTGTGAGCAGCGTTTAGTGAGATCAGGTGCATAAGTGCTCTTCATTTGCGTGTGTAAGCTGCGTTTGGTGAGATCAGGTGCATAAGTGCTCTTCATTTGCGTGTTCGAGCTATTTTTGGTGGAATGAGGTGCACAAGTGCTCTTCATTTGTGCATTTGAGCTTACTCGGGTGGATCAGCTGCTCTTCTGTTTTCCGGTAAATATGGGCAGACTGTTAAGCATCATGAGCAATAGGAGATTTAGGATGCGCATTAACGGGTATAGACGGCAAAGTGATTGGTTGGTTACTTTGGTTTGCGGGTTGGCGTTAATAGCAGCGGGGACGGCGGCGTGTGTGCTGAGAGGGTTCTTTTTCACCGGGGAGATGTATTTGTTCCTGACGGTGTGGTTTGGCTTGTGCGGAGTCTTGCTGGGATTGGTAGTTATCTATATGGCGGCTGGTAGAGGGGCGCAAGTAGAGGAGCAGCCTGAACGTAGAAAGCATATTCGGGAGTTGGCTGGCAGTATAGGTGGAGGGAGGGGGCTGGCTGTCTGGGGGTTACTCAGCGCTTGTGTGTTAATCTGTCTCTTGTATGCTATCCAGACACTGGGCAGACCCGTATCCGCGCAAGGAACGCTGAATGAAATGCTGCGCTCAGGCTTCTACACTAGCTTTGTGACATTCGCTTTGCTGGCGGCACGAACCCGCCGGGGAAGAACTCTTCTTGCAGCAGTGTGGCATCTGCTTGGAATCACTATCAGTTTGTCGGCCCTTTTGGCGGTCTGCGGAGGTCTGCCGATTCCTTATGCGGTGGCGTATACCCAATCGCCGGGAGTCAGTGCCACTGGTGCGAGGCTGGCCGGATTGCTTCAGTATCCGAATGCCTTTGGTGCGGTGATGGCCGTGTATTTACTGGAACGGCTGTTTGCAGCCGCTTATAGCTTCGGGTCTGGAGATTCTGGGAAAGCAGCGGATGGGGAGAAGAACGGTGCGTTTGGAGGCGTGGCTGTAGGCGGAGTAGATAAGGGAGGTGCAGGCAGCAGTGCGGTGCGTGCGAGTGTCAGCGGAGCGGGTGAGGCAGGTGCAGAAGGTGTGGGTGTGGGCAATAATGCGGTGCGTATGGGTGACAGTGGAGCGTGTGAGGTAGGTGCAGAAGGTGCGGGTGCGGGCAATAATGCTGAGCGTATGGGTGTCAGGGGAGCGGGTGAGGTAGGTGCAGAAGATACGGGTACGGGCAATAATGCTGAGCGTATGTGTGTCAGCAGAGCGGGTGAGGCAGGTGCAGGAGATACGGGTGCGGGCAATAATGCTGAGCGTATGGGTGTCAGGGGAGCGGGTGAGGCAGATGCAGAAGATACGGGTACGGGCAAAAGTTCTGAGCGAACGGGCAGCAGGGCGGGGGAAGAAGGTGCAGGAGATGCCGGCATCAATTGGAAGCGGACCGGAACCTGGTCCGCTTCGCACTGGCTAAGAGCGGCGCGCCTGCTGCCGCTCTTCCCGTACGCCGCCGCGCTGCTGCTCAGCGAGTCGCGCGGCGCATGGCTGGCTGCGGCTGCCGCCGGTGCCGCAGCCCTTCTCCTGAAGCGGCAACTGTTCGTGCCGCTTCTAATCACCGGCGCCGCCCCCGTTGCCGCGGCGGCGCTGCTCTACCGCCAGCTGGCCCGCTCCGGGCTGGCGGCAGAGCCCCTGCCCGGCCTGCTGCTGCTGGCCGGGCTTTGGGCCGGCGCGTGGCTAGCCGGCCTATGGCTGCACCGCCGCAGCTGCCGTGCGGCGGGCGGGGACCGCGCC
>NZ_ASPX01000083.1:0-495 GCF_000517965.1 Paenibacillus sp. FSL R7-277 | reverse complement strand
GATGGCGTAAAGTAAGTTGTGTACCAAGATTTGGAGCCTAGTCAGGCACCAAAAAAGTAGGGTATCCTCGGGATTGCGAAACCACCAAGGAGGAACCCTACCAATGAATATTTTACCCGAAAGTTCGCTGAATAATCTATTTGAAAAACTTGTTAAAGATTTTGTGAAAGACAACATGGAACGCCTGTTGCGCGCCGAAATCCAGGGGTTTATGGACAGTGAAGAAGCCGGTGCCAGCAATAGTCGCAACGGCTACTATACGCGAGATTTACACACGAAATACGGCCATATCGAGGATCTTCAGGTGCCCCGGGACCGCCAAAGCCTTTTCCAGACGCAGTTGTTTGAGCCGTACCAGCGGCGGGACGGATGGTTAGAAGAGGCCGTCATCCAAATGTACAAATCGGGCATGGGTACGCGGGATGTGGCCCGGTTCATTGAAAGTATGTTTGGCAGCCACTACTCCCCCACCACGGTCAGCAATATTACGGCTAC
>NZ_ASPX01000082.1:0-200 GCF_000517965.1 Paenibacillus sp. FSL R7-277 | reverse complement strand
CGTTTCGGTATCCAGTTTTCAAGGATCAAGTTTCTTACTTGAGAGCTTAAACTCTCAAAACTGACCAACGAGTGAGTAACTAGCCGACCGGCTAGATTTAAGATTTGAATGTCTCCACTTCCGAAGACGATTCTCCATAGAAAGGAGGTGATCCAGCCGCACCTTCCGATACGGCTACCTTGTTACGACTTCACCCCAAT
>NZ_ASPX01000081.1:0-202 GCF_000517965.1 Paenibacillus sp. FSL R7-277 | reverse complement strand
AACTTGATCCTTGAAAACTGGATACCGAAACGAATTTGCGTTTTAGAACATCTTTTAGCTGAAACTTGTGTAAGCAAGTGGAAATAGTTATTAGTTGCTACCGTGATTTTCCTTAGGGAAAACACATTGGTTAAGCTACTAAGAGCACACGGAGGATGCCTAGGCGCCAGGAGCCGACGAAGGACGTGGCGAACAACGAAAC